>NZ_JBXAXZ010000004.1:0-152407 GCF_056782055.1 Dellaglioa sp. CoH-57-MRSF-16
TGTCTCCGATTGAATATCGAAAACATACCGACCAGATGATCGCTTAATATTTACTCCAACTTTTGGGGTTCACTTCAGAACCTGCTTAATCACTTTTTTGTTTAGACATTTTGTTCAAATGAAAGTTCAATTAAATATTTATCATGATGTGTCAGATACACGGTTGTTACCCAGACGTCCATATAGTCAGGGATGGAATGATCTAATTTATCGTTAAAGTAATCTAATAAATCACCGTGTTTTGAAACGAAATCATCAGTGAGACGATTAACAGTTAGTTTATCTGGTAAAAAATAAATATCAGCATCAGCTACTTTGACGCTTCCTGGTATGACGAGGGTTATTGAATTAGTATAGGTCAAGCGTGAAAAGAAAACGTCTTCTGGATGTCGTCTGACATAAGATAAGACGAAGAATATAGAATCTGAATTACTAGCCATAAGTGACACTCCCCATCTAAATGATTTACTTCATTATACCAATTTAAACGAAAATGTTTTGATTTATTTTATTATAGTCGTAGACAGACTAAATTTAAAAATATATTTTAGGTTTTTACTTAGGTAAAATCTTAATGGTAGCGTATACTTGAAGGTACAAATATAAACCATTTTATGGAGGTGCAGGCGATGAAGACAGTTCATTTTTATTTAGTAAGACATGGTCAAACACGATTGAACAGATTAAAGAGGCTACAAGGCGTGACTAATTCTCGTCTGACACACAAGGGGCGAGAGGCAGCTAGAAATTTGGGAACACAATTAAAAGATGTCTATTTTGAAGCCGTGTACACAAGTGACTTAAAACGAACGCAAGATACTGCGGACTTTATTCTTGAAAAGCATGACTCTTCGTTTGAATTTCAACCATTAAGAGGACTTCGAGAAGTCGATTTTGGTCGACTAGAAGAGATGAAAAATAAAGATTTAATTCCAATGCTTGTTAAAAAATTTGGTTTTTTTAAAGTGAGTCAGGCCGTTTTAGGGCATAATCGCTTTAGAAACTTAGTAAATATGTTCGCAGAGCTTGAAGGAACTAGCCAAGCTGAAACATATGATAAGATGACTAGTCGAATAATTGATACATTAACGGATATTGGGAATCAGTACCAGACGCAGGGAGGAAATATTTTAATTGTGTCTCATGGTCTTGTGTTATCAAGTTTTATCGACAGCTTAGAAAAAAATCAACTTCCAACGATGCTCTTGAAGAATGCTAGTGTTAGTAACGTTGATTTTAAAAAAGGTAAATTTACAATTGTGAAGATTAATCAAAAGGGGTGATTACGATTGCTATATCCTAAAACGATAAATAAAATTCGACAGTTAGTTAATGATGGTATTGTTCCTGGTGCTTCATATGGGGTTATCCATCATAATACAATTAGCAATCAAAACTATTTGGGATATTCGCAATTAGTCCCTGAAACTGAACAATTAGCTGACAATGCACTTTACGACGTTGCATCACTAACTAAAGTGATAGGAACAACAACTCTTATTTTAAAATTACAAGAAGAGGGTCGTTTGAATGTTGATGATTCCGTAAAAAAATACCTACCAAATTATCAGGACGAACGGGTGACTTTACGGCATATGTTGACGCATACGGCAGATTTTCAAGGGTATATTAAAAATCGAAATCAATTATCGGAACCAGATTTAAAACAAGCACTATTCGGACTAAGTAATGGTGAAAATCTTGGAAAAAAAGTTATTTATAGTGATATCGGACTAATTTTTTTAGGATATATTATTGAAAGTATTTTAAAAATTCCTGTTCAGCAAGCATTGCAGCAAGAAGTCTTAAATCCCTTAGGATTAACTGATAGTACTTTTAGTCCAAATATCTCAAGAAGTGTTCCAACTGAGATTATTCCTGACTTAGGTCTTTTAAAGGGTATTGTTCATGACCCCAAAGCACGGATTTTAAAAGAACATTGTGGATCGGCAGGGTTATTTTCCACTGTATCCGACTTATTACGATTTATGCAGTGGTTTATGTCAGATGGTCCTGAACGTCCAGTATTACGGCCGGAGACGACGCAAATGTTATTCTCAGATCAAACACCTACAAGAAGCTTGGGTCGTTCACTTGGCTGGGATCTTCGTGGAGATGGCGATTGCTTATCTGTCTATCATACTGGTTATACAGGAACATTTATAATAATGGATCAATCCATGCAAGACGGGTTGGTTGTCTTAACGAATAGGGTACATCCGACGAGTGATAATAGTCTCTATTTGGTAAAACGAGATGAAATTATAGAAAGCTTTTTAACGGAAAAAGCTGGATTGTAACCGATTAACATTCAAAAATGTAACCGCTTATGATAAAATAAACCAATAATATGTTTAACGAAGGAGAGAGCAACTAATGACAGAACCTTTATTCTTAAAACCTGTATTACAAGAAAAAATTTGGGGTGGTGATCATCTTAAAACGGTCTTTGGATATGATATTCCAAGTAATCATACTGGTGAACTTTGGGCTATTTCCGCACACTCACATGGCCCAAGTACTGTTTTGAATGGTCCATTTGCTGGCAAAACATTGAATGAAGTCTGGGATTCAAATCGTGAAGTTTTTGGTAATGCTAAAGGGGATGTTTTTCCACTTCTAACTAAAATTTTAGATGCTAATCAAGATTTATCAGTTCAAGTACATCCGGATGATACTTATGCAATGCAACATGAGCATGAACTTGGTAAAACAGAATGTTGGTATGTTATTTCAGCCGAACCTGGGGCAGAACTTATTTATGGGCACCATGCTAAAACACGTGAAGAATTAGCGGAAATGATTCATGACGAAAGATGGGATGATTTATTTACGCATGTACCTGTTAAAGCGGGAGATTTCTTTTATGTTCCTAGTGGTACAATTCATGCCATTGGTTCTGGTGTGATGGTCCTTGAAACGCAACAAAGTAGTGATACAACATATCGTGTTTACGATTTTGACCGTGTGGATGCAACAACGGGTAAGAAGCGTGACTTGCATATTCAACAATCGATTGATGTTACTAATGTGCCTAATAAAGTTCCTGAACTCGATATTCAAACAAAAATGGTCGGGGATGCCAAAGTAACAACCTTTGTTAAAACACCATTCTTTAGTGTTTATGAATGGTTGATTTCAAACGGATCAGCAAATTTTAAAAGAACAGTCGCACCTTATACTCTTGTTTCAGTTTTAAAAGGTGAAGGTCAGATTAAAGTCGATGATAAAATATATGATTTAAAAATGGGTATGCATTTTATTTTACCAAACGAAGTTAAAGAATGGACAATTACAGGTGATATGCAAATTATTGCATCAGAACCTGGAGAAAAAGCATAAAAAAATAAAGATTCAAACAATAATATACTATTGTTTGAATCTTTATTTTTTTACTAAAATGTTGGTTCGATAACGAGTGCTTCTTGTTGACTAAAATCAACATCTGGATATTTACGATGCAACGCAAGCAGTAGTAGACGTTTAGCTAATTCACCATTTCTTGTTAAGATTGGGCCATGGAAATATGAACCAAAAACGTTTTTGTAAATGACACCTTCTGAAGCATCACTACCATTATTACCTTTACCTTTTAACACTTTACCAAGTGGTCGTTCATCTTTACCGAGGAAGGTCATCCCGTTATGATTTTCAAAACCATGGTAAGTTTCACCGGTATCTTCATTTTGAATCGTAATATCTCCGATAAAACGATTGTCATCTTGTGTCTCTGTATAATGACTCATTGCACCAATGCCAGGAATTTTTTCACCATCAGCACCGACATAATATTGACCAAGTAATTGGTAACCGCCACAAATTGCGAGGAGGGGACCGTTATCTTCAATATAGTCGGTTAAGGCCTCTTTTTTGTCTTGAATATCTTTTGAGACAATTTTTTGTTCGAAATCTTGTCCACCACCAAAGAAAGTTAAGTCAAAATGATCTTTGTCAAAAGGTTGATCTAAACTGATGACTTCAGTTTGTAAGTCAGTATCCATTTGCTTGGCATAATATTCTAACACCAATAGGTTACCAACATCACCATAAGTATTTAATAAGTCACCATATAAATGGGCGACGTTTAAATGATATTTTGCCATTATTACATGCCCTCCTTGATATAACCATCATTAGCGAGTGATTTACGTAACTGTAAAACAGCTGTATAAGTGGCTAAAACGTAAATATGTTTTGTGGGGAAGGTTTTAAGTTGTTCGATAACTTTAGCAATGTCAGGTTCTTTAATTAATTGTTCATCTTTGACACCAGCGACCTTAAAACGGAATGAAACATCTTTATAACGTTCACCACCCGTCATGAATTGAGGAATGTTCATTTGTGTTAATTGTTCGAAATTCCCATCCCAAATCCAACTGGTATCAATACCATCTGCGTAATTTGCATTTAATAAGAAGGCCAACGAGAATGGTTCTGTATCTGTTGCAATCATATCTAGTACCTGATCGAGGCCAACTGGATTTTTAACTAAAACTAAGGTAATGTCTTTGTCTTCAACATGGATGACTTCTTGTCGACCAAAGACTTGCTCATCGTCTTCACTTAATGTATTACTAATTGTTGCAGGACCAACATTGAAGACACGACCAACTGCATAAGCAGCAAGGGCGTTGTAGATGTTATATAAACCGCCGACATGAATTTCCATGGGTTGTCCATCAACTATAAAGTGAGATGATGTGGGTGTTTGTTCTAAAAGTGATGTTAATTGGTAGTCTAATTTTGGACGACTAAAATGACAGTTTGGACAATAATATTTCCCGAGATTAGCATACGTACGGGTTTTATAATGTAAGATATGTTGACAAACTGGACAAAGAATCCCATCAGTATTCGTAGGTGCTAAACTTTCTGTTTCCTCTTCATGATTAAAACCGTAGAAAACAAAAGGATTTGGTAATTCAATTGAATGGAAAATGGGTGCATCACCATTTGCAATAATTGTTGCATTGGGTGCTAATTTAATCCCATCAATAATTTTTTTGTAAGTTGTATAAATTTCACCGTAGCGGTCCATTTGATCACGGAAAATATTTGTTAGAACAAATGCTTTAGGCGTGATGTATTGGGTTACTTTAATGACATTTGCTTCATCAACCTCAAGAACAGCAAGAGGACGCTCATTTTTTTTGCGCTTATCCGTTAGAAATGCTGTGATAATACCTTGTTCCATATTTGATCCAGCAGAGTTTGTTAAGATATGGTCATATTTAGCACCTAAAACCTTAACTGTTAAGGCGGTTGTTAAGGTTTTACCGTTGGTTCCAGTGATGACAATAACGTCATAATTAGCACCTAATGTTTTTAAAATTTCTGGATCTAACGCGGCAGTTATTTTGCCGGGTAGAGAGCTACCACCTTTTAGAAAGGTGTGCAAAAACCAATATGATGATTTCCCTGCGACAGTTGCTATTGAGCTTTTTATCGTCATTAAAATATCCTCCGTTTACAGAAAATTGACTACATAGGATAGAATCCACGTCATAGCCTACTTTACTGAATTTATATTATGTCTATAATAGCATAATTACAAAATTCTACATATAAAATGCCTAATATTAAGAAAAAATTTTTATTTAATGAAATCCAAGCTTAAATCGGATATACTTAAAGACGGAAATCTGAAAAACAGAAGAGGTTTATTATGGCGCAATTATTTTTTAAATACGGTGCAATGAATAGTGGTAAGACAATTGAAATCTTAAAAGTTGCGCATAATTATGAAGAACAAAATAAATCAGTTATTATTTTAACAAGTGGTGTGGATGACAGGGATGGTGTTGGATTTGTTTCAAGTCGAATTGGATTGAAACGTGAGGCGACACCTATTTTTGAAGAAACAAATGTCTTTGATTTAGTTCAACAGACTAATTCAAATGCTGCTTGTGTTTTAATAGACGAATCACAATTTCTAAAACAAGCACATATTATTCAATTAGCTAAAATTGTGGATGAATTAAATATTCCAGTTATGGCTTTTGGGTTAAAGAATGATTTTAAAAACGAATTGTTTGAAGGATCAAAATATTTATTATTATATGCTGACAAGATTGAAGAAATGAAAACAATTTGCTGGTTTTGTCATAAAAAGGCCATCATGAATTTACGTATTCATGATGGTAAACCTGTATATGCTGGCGAACAAATTTTAATAGGTGGTAATGAAGATTATTATCCAGTATGTCGTAAACATTATAACAATCCGTTGATGACACAATTACAATAATCAGATAGACTAGAAAGATAAAGAATTAAGAGGAGACAATATAAAATGGATGAAATGTATGATCAATTACAATCAGTTGATGATCGCTATGAAGAATTAGGCGAATTATTGTCTGATCCTGAGATTATTTCAAATAATAATCGGTTTATGGAATTATCAAAAGAAATGGCAAGTATCCGCGAAACAGTTGAGAAATATCGCCAATATAAAGTTGTTGTTCAAGAACTTGCAGATGCTGAAGAAATGCTAGGCGAAAATTTAGATTCTGAAATGGCTGAAATGGCTAAAGAAGAATTATCTGACGCAAAGAAAGCAAAAGCAGCTTTAGAAGAAGAAATTAAGGTACTATTAATTCCTAAGGATCCTAATGATGATAAAAATATTATCATGGAAATTCACGGCGCTGCCGGTGGGGATGAAGCTAGTTTATTTGCTGCAGATTTATTCTCAATGTATTCTAAATACGCTGAGAAGCAAGGTTGGACTGTTGAAATTGTGGATAAAAATGTGACTGAAGTCGGTGGTTTTAAAGAAATTGTCCTGTTGATTAATGGTGATAGTGTCTTTTCTAAGCTGAAATATGAAAGTGGTGCACATCGAGTTCAACGAATTCCATCAACAGAATCAGCTGGACGTGTGCATACTTCTACTGCAACAGTAGGTGTTATGCCTGAAGCAGAAGATGTTGAAATTGAAATTGATGCAAAAGATATTAGAACGGATGTTTATCGTTCTTCTGGTGCCGGTGGACAACATGTTAATAAGACATCATCTGCTGTCCGAATGACCCATTTACCAACAAACATTGTTGTAGCTATGCAAGATGAACGTTCACAACAACAAAATCGTGAAAAAGCTATGAAAATTTTGAAGGCTCGAGTTTATGATTTCTATTCACAACAAGAACAAAGTGCTTACAATGAAAATAGAAAATCAGCTGTTGGATCAGGGGACCGTTCAGAACGAATTAGAACTTATAATTTCCCTCAAAATCGTGTGACTGATCATCGAATTGGATTATCATTGAATAAATTAGATCGTGTTATGAATGGTGAACTTGAAGAAGTAATCGATTCATTGATTTTATATGATCAAACACAAAAAATGGAAAAGTTGCAAGAAAATGACTAATCCAACCTACTATGAAGCCTTGAAATGGGCTTCTTTGTGTATAGAGGAACATAAGTTAGAAGTTGAAAGTGGTCAGTGGTTATTATTAGAGCGACTAAGCTGGTCAACGACTGATTTATTAATGAATTATCAAACAAAAATGCCAAAAAATGAGTGGCAACAATATCAGATAGATATTCAGCAATTTTGTGATGGAATGCCGGCACAATACATTATTGGTCATGCCTACTTTTTTGGTATGCAATTGAAAGTGACCGAAGCAACCCTTATTCCGAGACCTGAGACGGAAGAATTGGTAGAATGGATGTTGGAGACATTGCCTGCTAATGAGAAGTTGGTAATTGCTGATATTGGAACCGGTTCTGGAGCAATTGCGATTGCTTTAAAACAACAGCGACCAAATTGGCAAATCTTTGCAAGTGATATTTCTAAAGAAGCAATTACGGTTGCCAAAAAAAATGCACAAGCACAGCAAGTTGATGTAACATTTTTGATTGGAGATTTAACAGAACCTATTCATGAATTGAAAGTGGATGTCATCGTGTCTAATCCACCATACATTGCCGAAAATGAGCGAGATGTGATGGATAAAAGTGTGATTGAACATGAACCGCAAGTCGCATTATTTGCAGCTGAAAATGGTCTAATCTTGTATCGAAGAATGATAGAAGAGGTGGCTCGCTTCACGCAAAAACCAAGAGATATTTTCTTTGAAATAGGGTATCAACAAGAAAACGCCGTGATAAAGATGTTAACAAACGCATTTGAAAATGCAGTTTTAATAGAAGGAAAAAAAGATAGTTTTGATAATCAAAGAATGATTCACGCAAAATTATAAAAGGGGTGTTGAGTTAATGGAAACAATTATTTATCAACCTAATGAAATAGAAACTGCTGCAGAGTTATTAAAGCAAGGACAATTGATCGCATTCCCAACTGAAACAGTGTACGGATTGGGTGCCGATGCGACAAATGAAGAGGCAGTCAAACAAGTGTATGCTGCAAAAGGTCGACCAAGTGATAATCCACTAATCGTACACGTTGCCGATGTAGAGACAGTTCGGGAATATGCACAACCACTTACTGCCAATGTGGAAAAGTTAATTAAAACATTTTGGCCGGGTTCATTGACGCTTATCCTTAAATTAAAAGCAGGAGCTCTTTCAAAGACTGTTACAGGCGGTTTAGAAACTGCAGCCTTTAGAATGCCAGATAACAAAGTTACATTAGATTTTATTATTAAGTCGGGCGTTCCAATTGTTGGCCCTTCAGCTAATACTTCAGGTAAACCTAGTCCAACAATGGCAGAACATGTTGCTCATGATTTGAATGGTAAAATTGCTGGTATCATTGATGATGGGCAAACAAAAGTAGGGGTGGAGTCAACTGTCTTAGACATGAGTACAGATGAACCAACAATTTTGAGACCTGGAGCAGTTACTCAGTCACAAATTGAGGATGTAATTGGACACGTTAGTGATGATACACATGAAGTTGCCGAAGGAGAAACGCCAAAAGCACCTGGGATGAAGTATCGACATTATGCACCAAGAGCACAAGTTGTGATTGTTGATTCAACACAAAATTGGTCAGATATTTTAGACTGGGTCGCTAAACAAGATATTGCAATCGGATTAATGGCAAAAGAAGGTCAAATTGATACGGATCAGATACCTAAGAATAGTGGCTATTCTTCTTTAGGAAAAACAATTGAATCAGCAAGCCAATCACTTTTTGACGGTTTACGCTACTTCGATGACAACCCTAATGTTCAAATGATTTTAGTTGAAGGGTTTGATAAAAAGGGATTGGGTGTTGCTTACATGAACCGTCTTGAAAAAGCAGCAAGTAGCCAAAATATTGTTGAACTTATGGATGCTGAAAAAGTGAAATATAAACAACAGGATAAAGAATTGTGGGATGCAATCGCTCATGAAGAAAAACGCCAAGAGGACAATATTGAATTAATTGCGTCTGAAAATATCGTTTCTGATGCTGTACGTGCTGCACAAGGTAGCGTGTTAACCAATAAGTATGCTGAAGGGTATCCTAATAAGCGTTACTACGGTGGTTGTGAGTATATTGATGTAGTTGAACAATTAGCTATTGATCGTGCTAAGGCACTATTCCATGCTGAATATGCCAATGTACAACCACATTCTGGTTCACAAGCTAATATGGCCGTTTACCAGGCATTTTTAGAACCTCAAGATAAGATTTTAGGAATGAAATTAAACGATGGTGGACATTTAACGCATGGTTCACCAGTAAATTTCTCAGGTGAATTGTACAATTTTGTTAGTTATGGTGTTGATTCTAAAACAGAACGTTTAAATTATGATGCTATTCGAGAGATAGCACTTAAAGAAAAACCTAAAATGATTATTGCTGGAGCCTCAGCTTATAGTCGAATGATCGACTTTACAAAATTTAGAGCAATCGCTGATGAAGTTGGCGCCTATTTAATGGTAGATATGGCTCATATTGCTGGTCTTGTAGCTACTGGACTGCATCCAAATCCCGTAGATGTAGCTGATGTTGTTACGACAACAACGCATAAAACGTTACGTGGCCCTCGTGGTGGAATGATTCTTGCTAAAGAAAAATATGCTAAAAAACTAAACTCGGCAGTTTTCCCTGGTACACAGGGTGGCCCACTTGAACACGTAATTGCTGGGAAAGCGGCAGCATTCTATGAGGCAGCGCAACCAGCATTTACGGCGTATATGTATCAAGTTGTTCAGAATTCACAAGCAATGGCTGGCGTATTTGCACAGTCAGATTTAGTGAGAGTTATTTCTGGTGGAACTGATAATCACTTAATGAACTTAGATGTAACACCTTCTGGGTTAAATGGAAAAGAAGTTCAAAACTTATTAGATCGTGTTCATATTACTGTGAATAAAAATACAATTCCAAATGAATCATTGAGCCCATTTAAAACGTCTGGAATTCGAATTGGAACGCCAGCAATTTCTACTCGTGGGTTTGACAGCGAAGACGTAAAAGTGATTGCAATTCTAATTCTATACGCAATTCAATTTCACGATGATGACGATAAATTAGCCGAAATTGGTTCGCAAGTTTTAGCATTATCTAAAAAGCATCCTATTTCACAAATTAAATACGTTTAAGACTAGTATTTTAGGTAATAATTCGCTAAAATAGAATAGACTAAATTTAAGGGAGTGTTTCGTAATGGGCAAATTTCAAGTGATGGACCATCCGTTAATTCAACACAAATTAACGATTATACGTGATAAGAACTGTGGTACAAAAGAATTTAGAGAAGTTGTTAATGAAATTGCTGAACTAATGGTATATGATGTTTCTCGCGATTTTGCTTTAGAAGATGTTATCGTTGAAACACCTATGGGTAAAACAACACAAAAAACATTGGCTGGTAAGAAAATTGCTATTATTCCTATTTTAAGAGCTGGTTTAGGGATGGTTGATGGTATTTTGGAATTATTACCAGCAGCTAAAGTTGGACATATTGGTATGTACCGTGATGAAACAACATTCCAACCAACAGAATATTTTGTAAAAATGCCTGAAGATATTGCTAGTCGTGATCTTCTTGTAGTAGACCCAATGCTTGCTACTGGTGGTTCTGCTATTATGGCAGTTGATGCATTGAAGAAGCGCGGCGCAAAGACAATTAAGTTTGTTTGTCTTGTTGCGGCTCCAGAAGGTGTTGCAGCTTTACGTGAAAAACATCCTGATATTGATATTTATACAGCAGCACTTGATGATCACTTGAATGAAGATGGCTACATTGTCCCAGGTTTGGGCGATGCAGGTGATCGATTGTTTGGTACGAAATAAATTAAATGAATGGCCCTTAGAATGCTTATGCGTAAGCCGTCTAGGTGTCATTTTTTTTAATGTGAAAAAAAACTCAAAATAAGTCAGAATTTCTTTTGTATTTTATTTCAATTGGTGGTATGATTTCTTTTGTAATTGGAGAATATTTATAAAGTTATTCTCTTTAATTTATACCGTTTTATACGGTCAAATAAAAGTTTGGAAAGAGGTGAAATTCTGTGGATGGAGATGCTTTCGTTGTGAATTTTTATGGCCTACCTTTCAATATTACGAATGTCGTTTCCGGTTTACTTGCATGTGTGATTGTCGCGATGATAGCTATTGTATTATCGAGAAGACTGACCATGAAACCGACTGGTAGACAAAATGTTTTGGAATGGCTCATTGATTTCACCAATGGGATTGTTAAAAGCGCAATGCCAGGAAAAGAAGGTAAGAAGTTTAATTTATTAGCATTTACGTTATTCTTATTTATCTTTGTATCTAACCAAATGGGTTTATTTTTACAAATAGGTTTTGGCGACAAGACGTTGATTAAAAGTCCAACGTCGAGTCCGCTAACGACACTAACGTTTGCATTTTTGATTCTGCTATTATCACATTTTATGGGTGTTATTCAATTCGGATTTAAGGGATATATTAAAAATTCCTATTTGAGTCCAGTTGCATTTCTTTTACCTATTAACTTGATTGAAGAATTTACAAATTTGCTAACATTAGCTCTTCGTTTGTACGGAAACATTTACGCTGGGGAAGTATTATTAACGTTAATTGGTGGTGCAGTTTCTATGGGCCCATTAATGACTATCGTGGCTTTACCAGTTGAAATGATCTGGCAAGGATTCTCTCTGTTTATCGGAAGTATCCAAGCTTACGTATTCGTAACATTGTCAATGGTTTATATCGGTGGAAAAGTACAAAAAGAATAAAACAAGATATCTAAGGAGGAAACAATTATTATGGGATTATTAGCAGCAGGTATTGCAGCTGGTTTAGCCGCTGTCGCAACAGGTATTGGTAATGGTTTAGTTATTTCTAAAACAATCGAAGGTATGGCTCGCCAACCAGAATTATCTGGTCAATTACGTTCAACAATGTTTATTGGTGTTGGTTTGATTGAAGCCGTTCCTATTATTGCTATCGTTATTTCATTCTTATTGATGGCTAAATAATTTTTGAAATTAAGTTTGATTCTTCGTTGATACAACGAAATATATTAATTTTAAAAAGGAGGTGTCAATAGATGTTTTCAGATTTAGTTTTCGGTGCAGTTGGTAATTTTCAAACTGGTGATTTCTTATTCTATATTATTTCGTTTGTTATTTTGATGTTAATCATCAAACACTTTGCATGGGGTCCTGTCACAAAAATGATGAGTGACCGTGCAGATAAAATTGCAAATGATTTAGATTCTGCTGAAGATTCAAGAAAAAAAGCCGATATTTTGGCAACTGAACGACAAGACCAATTAGATAATTCACGTCAAGAAGCATCTGAAATTGTTAGTCGTGCAAAAGATAACGGTAAAAAGCAACATGATGATATCGTTTCTGGAGCTCAAGATGAAGCAACGACGTTGAAACAAAATGCTGTTAAAGATATTGAACAAGAACGCCAAGAAGTATTGAGTAGCGTTCAAAGTGATGTCGCTGAATTATCTATTGAAATTGCTTCTAAGATTATTCAAAAAGAATTAAATGAGAATGATCAAAAAAACTTAATCAATTCTTATATTGAAGGGTTGGTAAAGTAAAATGAAATTAGATAAGGCAACCGTTGCCAATCGTTACGGTGAAGCCATCTTTGAAATTGCTGATGAACAAGGTAATATTGTTGCCTTTTCTGAAGAATTAGAGGAAGTTAGACAAGTTTTTCTTGCTAATCCACAATTGAGTGAAGTGCTTGTTGATGCACGTCTTAATTTGTTAGAAAAGCAAGACCTTGTTAAGGTCTTACTCAAAGATGCATCTCCAATTATTGCAAACGTTATCCAAATGGTCTTTGATTATGGTCGAATGGGTGATATGGTTGGAATAATTGAAGAATTCGAACGATTATGCGATGTTAAAGAAAAAATTGTACATGCAACCGTTACAACTGCAATTGAGCTTGATGATAGTCAATTAACGAAATTATCAAGTAAGTTTGCAGAAAGAATCGGTGCAAATAAGATAGTATTTAACAATATTATTGATGAAAAAATTATTGGTGGCGTTATTATTGAAGCCAATAATCAGATTTTTGATGGATCAATTTCATCAAAAATCAACAAAGTAAAACGATTATTAGCGGAGTAACATATTAAAGTAGTTAAGAGGTGAACCTTGTATGAGCATTAAAGCTGAAGAAATCAGTGCTTTAATTAAAGAACAATTGGAACAATATAAAGACGAACTTATCGTTGATGAAGTAGGTACCGTTACTTATGTTGGTGATGGTATTGCTCGTGCACACGGTTTGGATAACGCTTTATCAGGAGAATTGTTAGAATTTTCTGACGGTACTTATGGTATGGCTCAAAATCTAGAAACAAACGATGTTGGTATCGTTATTTTAGGTGGCTATGAAGGTATCCGTGAAGGCGACGTTGTCAAACGTACGGGTAGAATCATGGAAGTTCCTGTTGGTGAAGAACTTATCGGACGTGTTGTTAATCCTTTAGGCCAACCCATCGATGGTAAAGGTGATCTTAAGACAAACAAAACTCGTCCAGTCGAAAAAAAGGCTCCAGGAGTTATGGATCGTAAGTCAGTTGATCAACCTTTACAAACTGGACTTAAAGCTATTGATGCTTTAGTTCCAATTGGCCGTGGACAACGTGAATTGATTATTGGTGATCGTAAGACTGGTAAAACATCAGTTGCTATTGATACGATTTTAAATCAAAAAGATCAAGACATGATTTGTATCTATGTTGCTATTGGACAAAAAGAATCAACTGTTAGCGCACAAGTGGAAACGTTACGTCGATTAGGCGCAATGGACTACACAATTGTCGTTAGTGCTGGTCCTGCTTCTCCCGCACCATTATTATGGTTAGCTCCATATACTGGTTCAGCAATGGGTGAAGAATTCATGTATAACGGTAAACATGTCTTGATTGTATTTGATGATTTATCAAAACAAGCAACGGCTTACCGTGAACTGTCATTAATTTTGAGACGTCCGCCGGGTCGTGAAGCTTATCCTGGTGATGTTTTCTACTTACATTCACGTTTACTTGAACGTGCAGCTAAGTTAAGTGATGAATTGGGTGGTGGTTCAATGACTGCTCTTCCATTTATCGAAACACAGGCTGGTGATGTTTCTGCATATATTCCTACTAACGTAATTTCGATTACTGATGGTCAAATTTTCTTGGATAGTGATTTATTCTATTCAGGTACTCGTCCAGCTATTGATGCTGGTACATCAGTTTCTCGTGTTGGTGGGTCAGCTCAAATTAAAGCAATGAAGAAAGTTGCCGGAAGCCTTCGTTTGGCTCTTGCATCATTCCGAGAATTAGAATCATTTTCTCAATTTGGTTCTGATTTAGATGCCGCAACACAAGCTAAATTAAATCGTGGACATCGTACGGTTGAAGTACTTAAACAACCATTACACAAGCCATTAGTTGTTGAAAAACAAGTTTTAATTTTATATGCATTAACACATGGATTCTTGGATTCAGTTCCTGTTGATGATATTCTTCGTTTTGAAGGTGAAATTTTTGATTTCTTTGATAATAATCATAGTGATCTTTTAAATCACATCAAAGAAACAGGTAATTTACCTGACGAAGATAAATTTGATGCTGCAATCAAAGACTTTTCAGAAGGTTTCCAAGTAACTCCTGAAAAAGCGTAAACTAAAAGTAAATGAAAGATGGTGAGAATTAATGGGTGCTTCATTAATGGAAGTAAAGCGTCGAATCGTTTCAACTAAGAAAACGGGACAAATAACTGGCGCAATGCAAGTTGTTTCGACTGCTAAGTTAAGCCAAATTCAGCGTCATACTCAAAGTTATCAGATATATGCTTCTAAAATTAGAAGTGTCATTACCCATCTTGCCCAATCTCACCTTTTAGATGCTAAAGCTGGAAAATCAAAGCAATCATCTGAGAATGATAGTTCAAAATTTTCAGGTTTTGATATGTTACAAAAGAGACCTGTTAAAAAAAGTGGTTATTTAATTATTACTTCTGATCGTGGTTTAGTTGGTAGTTACAATAGTAACGTAATTAAACAAACATTAGATTTGATGAAGCAAAATGGCCATACTGTAGATAATGCTGTTATTATTGCTGTTGGTGGTACTGGTGCTGACTTCTTTAAAAATAGAGGATATGAGGTTGCCTACGAATACCGTGGTGTAAGTGATATTCCAACGTTTATTGAGGTTCGTGAAATCGTTAAATCAGTAGTAACAATGTATAACAGTGAAGTTTATGATGAATTATTTGTTTGTTATAATCATTTCGTTAATAGTTTACAATCGGACTTTCATTCTGAACAAATGCTTCCTATTTCAGAAGTGAATATGGATACAGATGCAGAAGGTATTGAAACGTCTAATGTGATGGGGAATGAAGATTATGATATGGAACCTTCAGGAGACGCAATTCTTGAAGTTGTTCTACCTCAGTTTGCTGAAAGCTTAGTATATGGTGCGATTTTAGATGCTAAAACAGCTGAACATGCTTCAAGTTCTACAGCAATGAAATCTGCGACAGATAATGCTAAAGATATTATTGCATCATTAGAATTAAAGTATAATCGTGCACGTCAAAGTGCTATTACAACAGAAATTACAGAAATTACTGGTGCAACAGCTGCTTTAGAGTAAAATGACAGGAGGAAATACAGAAGATGAGTCTCGGTAAAGTTGTTCAAGTTATCGGGCCCGTCGTCGATGTACAATTCTCTTTAAACGAAACCTTACCAGATATCAATAATGCGTTAAAAGTTACACGTGAAGATGGAACTGCTCTAATTATCGAAGTTACGCTTGAATTAGGTGACGGAGTTATGAGAACAATCGCCATGGATTCTACGGATGGCTTGCAACGTGGAACAGTTGTTGAAGACACAGGTGCTTCAATTTCTGTCCCTGTTGGTGAAGATACTCTTGGTCGAGTGTTTAACGTTTTAGGAGATACCATTGATGGTGGTCCTGAATTTAATAAAGATGCAGAGCGCAGTAGCATCCATAAAGATGCTCCTAAATATGATGAATTAAGTGCAAGTACTGAGGTTCTTGAAACAGGAATTAAAGTTATTGACTTGTTAGCCCCTTATATTAAAGGTGGTAAAATTGGATTATTCGGTGGTGCCGGTGTTGGTAAAACTGTTTTAATTCAAGAATTAATTCATAATATTGCTCAAGAACATAATGGTATTTCAGTGTTTACCGGTGTTGGTGAACGTACTCGTGAAGGTAATGACCTTTACTTTGAAATGAAAGAATCCGGCGTGTTAGAGAAGACAGCCATGGTGTTTGGTCAGATGAACGAGCCGCCTGGTGCCCGTATGCGTGTTGCATTGACTGGTCTTACAATTGCGGAATATTTCCGTGATGAAAAAGGACAAGATGTGCTATTGTTTATTGATAATATTTTCCGCTTTACACAAGCTGGTTCTGAAGTTTCAGCCTTATTAGGCCGTATTCCTTCAGCCGTAGGTTATCAACCAACATTAGCTACTGAAATGGGTCAATTGCAAGAACGTATCACGTCAACTAAAAAAGGTTCAGTTACATCAATTCAAGCAGTTTATGTTCCAGCTGATGATTATACTGATCCTGCTCCTGCAACGACGTTCGCCCATTTGGATGCAACAACTAACTTGGAACGTAGCTTAACGCAACAAGGTATTTACCCAGCTGTTGATCCTTTGGCTTCAACTTCAAGTGCTTTGACACCTGAAATTGTTGGAGAAGAACATTATCGTGTTGCTACGGAAGTTCAACATACGTTACAACGTTATCGTGAATTACAAGATATTATTTCTATTTTAGGTATGGATGAATTATCTGATGATGAAAAAGTAATTGTAGCACGTGCGCGTCGCATCCAATTCTTCCTTTCACAAAACTTTAATGTTGCCGAACAATTCACAGGAAAACCTGGATCATATGTACCAATTGCTGAAACAGTTCAAGGATTTAAAGATATTCTTGATGGTAAATATGATTCACTTCCTGAAGATGCTTTCAATGGTGTCGGCCCAATCGAAGATGTTATTGAAGCAGCAAATAAAATGGCAAAATAGGGGGTAATAACAGATGGCTGAAGATTCAGTTTTGACCGTTAGTATCGTCACTCCTGATGGTAGTGTTTATGACAATAATGCTAAAATGATTATTGTTAAAACACCCAGCGGGGAAATGGGTATTTTACCCAATCATATTCCAGTTATTGCTTCTCTTGATATTGATGCTGTCAGGGTTAAGGTAAATGATAATGAAGAAGATGAAATTGCCGTAAGTGGTGGATTCATTGAATTTTCAAAAAATGTCGCAACGGTTGTTGCAAATGCAGCAGAATGCCAAGAAGATATTGATGAAAATCGTGCACAGGCTGCTAAAAAAAGAGCTGAGCAGATGATTTCTACTGCAAAACAAACACATAATGTTGATGAACTTAAAAGATCTGAAATTGCACTTAGACGTGCAATCAATCGAATTAATATCTCTAAACATTAATACAAAAGTGGGTGCTGGATTTATTCAGTACCTTTTTTTGTATATACATATTAAATATTTCATTTTTGTTACAAATATTAGCGACAAGTGGTACAAAATATGCTATGCTTATGACGAATAAATTTTAGGAGTGTTTTGATGAATACTGTGGGAATCCAATCGCTAGTTACTTTAATGAGTCATCTAATGTTTATTGGAATTGCTTTTTGGGCAATTCAAGGGTTACGAATAGACAGGTTTTTCCCACAAAGTAGCCAACAAAGAATCAAAGTTTTAATTGTCTTATTGGCTATTTTATTAGGATATACAAGCAGTGCCTTTTTCTTAAATTTTATTGATAATGTTCGTAATTTAGTTTTTTTAGTTAAATAATAACGGGGGAATAACTTGTGGAAAAAATAATCGTCAAGGGTGGAAACTCACTCAATGGAACAGTGCATATAGAAGGCGCAAAGAATGCAGTATTGCCAATTCTAGCAGCCGGAATTTTAGCAAGTAGTGGTGAAAATACACTGTCAAATGTACCAGTTTTGTCAGATGTCTTTACAATGAATAACGTACTACGTTTTTTAAATTTAGACGTTGACTTTAATGAAGAAACTAATGAAGTTAAAATGAGTGCGACTAAAGAATTATCACCAGAAGCACCATTTGAATATGTTTCAAAAATGCGTGCTTCTATTGTTGTAATGGGACCACTTTTGGCACGACTTAAACATGCGAAGATTGCAATGCCTGGTGGGTGTGCAATAGGTTCTCGCCCAATTGATTTGCATTTAAAAGGTTTTGAAGCAATGGGTGCGCATATTGAACAATTCGATGGTTATATAGAAGCAACTGTAGATGAATTAAAGGGTGCCAACATTTATCTTGATTTTCCAAGTGTAGGTGCAACTCAGAATATTATGATGGCTGCAACATTAGCTACTGGTACAACTGTGATTGAAAATGTTGCAAGAGAACCAGAAATTGTTGATTTAGCTAATATTTTAAATAAAATGGGTGCTAAAGTACAAGGTGCTGGTACCGAAACAATTCGCATTCATGGTGTTAAGGCATTACATGGCGCTGATCATGCAGTTGTCCAAGATCGGATTGAAGCAGGGACATTCATGGTTGCTGCAGCAATGACTCAAGGTAATGTTTTAATCGAAGAGGCTATTGCGGAACACAATAAACCATTAATTTCTAAATTAGAAGAAATGGGCATTGACGTTATCCAAGAAGACAATGGTATCCGAGTAATTGGAACAGAAAAAATTAAACCAACTACAGTTAAAACATTGCCTCATCCAGGGTACCCAACTGATATGCAGCCTCAAATGACTGTCCTTCAATTAATGGCAGATGGTACAAGTATTTTAACAGAGACGGTATTCGAAAATCGTTTTATGCATCTTGAAGAATTACGACGTATGAATGCAAAATTTAAGATTGAAGGCAACTCAGTTGTCATGTATGGTCCAACTGACTTCAATGGTGCAGAAGTTGCTGCTACAGACTTAAGAGCTGCTGCAGCACTTGTGCTAGCAGGATTAGTAGCTCGTGGTTATACACAAGTTACACATCTTGAATATCTTGATCGAGGCTACTATCATTTCCATCAAAAGTTAGAAGCTTTGGGTGCTGAAATTAAACGTATCAATGATGATACACAAGATATAATTATTAAGACAGAAAATGAAGTAAAATAGAAGAAATGTCCATTTTGGACATTTTTTTATTGTATAGGTATATGGTATAATGCTTACATTAGTGTAAGTTTTAAGTGCCGAGAGGAGAAGCATAATGGCTAAAGATATTGGTATTGATTTAGGAACCGCAAATGTATTAATTAACGTACAAAATAAAGGAATCGTCTTAAATGAACCATCTGTTGTTGCAATTGACACAAAATCAGGTCGTGTATTAGCAGTTGGATCAGAAGCATATAAAATGGTTGGTAGAACACCTGGTAGTATTAGAGCTATCAGACCTATGAAAAATGGTGTCATTGCTGATTTTGATATTACAGAACAAATGTTAACTTACTTTATTAAAAAATTAAATGTGAGCGGCTTTTTATCAAAACCAAGTATTTTGATTTGTTGCCCAACAAATATCACATCAATTGAACAAAAAGCAATTATTCAAGCTGCTGAAAAAGCTGGTGGTGGCAAGGTTTATCTTGCTGAAGAACCTAAAGTTGCAGCTATTGGTGCTGGGTTGGATATTTATCAACCCCGTGGTAGTTTAGTGATTGATATTGGTGGTGGTACAAGTGATGTTGCCGTTATTTCATTAGGCGATATTGTAGCAAGCCGTTCATTACGTGTTGCTGGTGATCAATTGAATAGTGATGTTATCAATTTTGTTAAGCAAAAACATAACCTTCAAATCGGTGAACGTACAGCTGAAAAAGCTAAAATTGAAATTGGGACAGTTTACCCAGACAATCGTGCATTAGAAATGGAAATTCGTGGACGAGATGTTGTTACTGGTTTACCAAAGACAGTTGTGCTTAGCTCTGCTGAGATTGAAGAAGCAACTCATGATACAATGCAAGCAATCGTTGCAGCAACTAAAGAAGTTCTTGAACAAACACCACCAGAATTAGCATCAGATATTATTGATACTGGGATTATTTTAACAGGTGGCGGTGCATTATTAGATGGTGTTGATTTATTAATGTCATCGAACTTAGATATTCCTGTTATGGTGTCAGAAACACCATTGGATGATGTCGCAAAAGGAACTGGATTCTTGTTAGATCATATTGAAAAACAAGGTAGATAACAACTGTGATACTGGTTATTAAGGGAGGTCTATTAACGGGGCAATCTGTTGATGGACCTTTTCATATAGGAGGTGTCATTTATTTATGCAAAACTTAATGCTTGCACCAATCAAGTTTTATCAAAAATTTATTTCACCGATGTTTCCACCTAGTTGCCGGTACTATCCAACATGTTCAAACTATATGATTAAGGCAATTCAAAAACACGGTGCAAAAGGTATTATTATGGGTATCGGTAGGATTTTACGATGCCATCCTTTTGTCAGAGGCGGATACGATCCCGTACCTGATTACTTTACCGTACGAAGAAATAAGAACCCTAAAGGAGAAGAAAAGCATGTCTAAAAAAGAAAAAGAGATTGAAGTAGCAGAAAATGATATTAAAATTAATGGTGAGGATGCAGTTTCATTAACCGTTGGCGGTATTGAAATTGGTACAGTCATTCAACAAGATACAAAATTTGTTGCAACATTAAGTAACGGTGAGATATTCAAAGCTAAAACTCGTGATGAAGGTATTGATACTTTATTGCGCGATTTTCACTTACATCGCGGTTAATTAGTCAATTATTAAATTTTAGCCTATTCAAAAATTTAACGAAATAAGTGACATAGTGTGGAGGGGAATTCTATGAGTAGTAGAAAAGATGAGGTCGATAGTGAGTCAAGAATTGATTATGGTATTATTTTTGCCGTTTTAGTCTTGGCAATTATTGGGCTTGCCTCAATTTACGTATCAGCATCCCATGATACTAGTGCGACCTCAATTGTTAGCCAAATGGTTTCACAGTTAATGTGGTACGCTATTGGTGTCATTGCAATTGTCGTTATTATGCAATTTGACTCAGAACAATTATGGCGAGTCGCACCGATAGGGTATTTTATTGGCCTGTTTTTATTGATGATTGTTTTAGTCGTATATAGTCGACCTTTATATATAAACACAGGTGCTAAAAGTTGGATACCATTAGTTGGTTCGTTAACGTTCCAACCATCAGAAGTTATGAAGCCAGCATTTATATTAATGTTGGCGCGTGTGGTTACGATACATAACAATGATTATCCAACTCATAAAATTGGGACAGATATTATTTTATTAGCCAAAATGATAGCATGGACGTTACCAGTAGTTATTTTATTAAAACTGCAAAATGATTTTGGAACAATGCTCGTTTTCTTTGCTATTTTAGGTGGTGTCATTTTAGTTTCAGGTATCACTTGGAAGATTATTGGACCGGCATTTGGAACGGTGGCTGTTGTAGGTGGAACGGCATTATATATGGTTATTTCAACAACTGGTCGATCAATTCTAGAAAAAGTTGGCTTTTCTGCCTACCAATTTGACCGAATTGATAACTGGTTAGATCCATCAAAAGATACATCCGGAACAGGATATCAATTATGGCAAAGTATGAAAGCCATTGGATCAGGACAAATGACTGGTAAGGGATTTAACGTGTCAAATGTTTATGTTCCCGTCCGTGAATCTGATATGATTTTTTCTGTTATCGGCGAAAACTTTGGGTTTATTGGTGGTTGTATTTTAATCTTTATTTATTTCTTACTCATTTATCGAATGGTTCGTGCAACCTTTGATACGAAGAATGAATTTTATGCTTACTTATCTACTGGGGTCATTATGATGATTTTATTCCATGTTTTTGAAAACATTGGGATGAGTATTGGGTTACTACCTTTAACAGGTATTCCATTACCATTTGTCAGTCAAGGTGGGTCTGCTTTAGTAGGAAATATGATTGGAATTGGCTTAATTATGTCAATGCGATACCATCATAAGAGTTACATGTTCAGTAGCGAAGACGAAGATTTTGATAAAAAGATAAGGCAGTGATTCTATTATGGAATCACTGTTTTTTAAAACTAGGAGGTTTTGATGATGATTGATTTTTATTGGTATCCTAAATGTTCAACTTGTAGAAAAGCAAAACAATGGTTAGACGAAAATGAGGTTGAATACCATATAATAGATCTTATCCAAGAAACACCAAAGGCGAGTCTAATCGAAAAATGGTTGAATGAGTCTGGTCTTCCAGCAATATCTTTTTTTAATACACAAGGAAATAAGTATCGTGAATTAAATCTAAAAGATAAACGACCAACGATGACAATTCAGCAATCAAGTCAAATTTTAGCATCAGATGGGATGTTAATGAAACGTCCGGTATTAACTGATGGAACAAAATTAACGACCGGATTCAGTGAAGATGTTTTTACAGAGACATGGTTAAATAAATAAAACTGTTGACATTAAATTTTAATCTAGCTATAATCAACTACAATAAGAAATACAGATAAGACGTTTTGAAAAGATGAGTAAATTTTAGTAATTAGTTAAGAGAATCCTGGTAGCTGAAAAGGGATCAAAATTACGGAATTGAATATGGTCTTGGAACGTTTGGTAGATGAGCAATGTTAATCTACCTTGGGTACGCCCAATACAGCGGAAAGGTATCGGTTATATTAAAACCCGTACCTGATGAGATTGTTATCGTGAGGTAACAATAAAACAAGGTGGTAACACGTGAAGTTTATAACTTCTCGTCCTTCCGTTTATTAAACGGGGGATGGGAGGTTATTTTTTTGCAGAAAAATTAGGAGGTATTAACATGATTGAGTTTAAAAATGTATCAAAAGAGTTTATCACGAAAAGTGGTAAGGTTAGCGCTGTTTCTGATGTGAATCTTTCGGTGGAAGATGGTAGCATCTTAGGTATTGTAGGATATTCAGGTGCTGGTAAAAGTACATTAATTAGAATGCTGAATGGATTAGAGACACCAACTTCGGGTGAAGTTGACGTTAATGGCGCTAAAATCGCATCTTTATCGGGTAGAACATTGAGAAAGCAACGTCAAAAAATTGGCATGATTTTTCAACATTTTAATTTACTCTGGTCACGAACGGTTGTGGAAAACATCATGTTTCCACTTGAACTTGCTGGAATAAGTAAAACTGAGCGGTTGTCCAAAGCTGAAGAATTAACAACATTAGTTGGGTTAAAAGGTAAAGAAAATGCATATCCTTCTGAGTTATCTGGTGGACAAAAGCAACGAGTTGGGATTGCTAGGGCTTTAGCGAATGATCCTGAAATTTTGATTTGTGATGAAGCAACAAGTGCGCTAGATCCACAAACAACAGATGAAATATTAGATTTATTACTTCAAATTAATCATAAATTGAAATTAACAATTGTATTAATCACTCATGAAATGCATGTGGTTCGTAAGATATGTGATCACGTTGCTGTAATGGAATCTGGAAAATTAGTGGAGAGTGGACTTGTCTTAGACGTCTTTAAGCGTCCGAAACAAGACGTCACAAAACGATTCGTTAATCAGGAGGTCACACCAGCTCTACATGATACTGAACTTGCTGTAAATGAATTAATTGAAGCTTATCCACAAGGGTTGATTGTTCAATTAACCTTTCACAGTACGCAGACGCAAATGCCAATTATCTCTGAAATGTTAAGACAAATTCCAGAAGTTGATTTTAATATCGTTGAGGGTTCCATTCATCAAACTCAAGGTGGCCCAATTGGAACATTATATATTCAATTAACTGGTCCAAAAATAAGTTTAGATCAAACCGTTCCATTCTTGCAAAAAATGAAAGTAGAAACGGAGGTATTGCATTATGGGGACTAATACTTGGGCGTCATATTTTAACTTTAATGCTGTTAACTGGGATGAATTCTGGTCAAATACTTGGGAAACAATCAGTATGACATTAATATCTACAATAGCCGTTACAATTTTGGGTATTATCTTAGGTCTTATTTTATTTGAAACAAAACAAAAAACGACCGGTAAAATAAGTATCTGGGTAAAAATAATTAATTGGATTGTTTCAGCCATGGTTAACATTTTTCGTTCAATTCCGTTTATTATTTTAATTGTCTTATTATTGCCTTTTACTAAGGCTTTAGTTGGTTCTATTATTGGACCGATTGCAGCATTGCCAGCTCTAATCCTCTCGGCGGCTCCATTTTATGCACGAATGGTGGAACTTGCTTTTCGTGAGATTGATTATGGTGTGATTGAAGCAGCTGAAGCAATGGGTGCTAACAAGGCACAAATCATTTGGAAAGTACTATTACGAGAAAGTTTACCAGCTCTTATTTCAGGGGCGACAGTTACTGGAATTACAATTATTGGGTACACGGCAATGGCTGGTACGATTGGTGCCGGTGGGCTAGGAAATTGGGCTTTCATTGAAGGTTATGGTGCTAATAATAATACTGTTACACTAGTTGCAACGGTCACAATCATCATTATTGTTGCCATTTTTCAACTTATTGGTGATCATTCAGCTAAATTAATCGATAAACGAAATAATTAAGGGGTAACCTCATGAGAATAAACAAAAAGTTCATTTTTTCATTTCTATTTTTGACTCTTTTATTAGCTGGATGCGGGAAACAATCAAATGGAATGACTACTTTGACAATTGGTGCTAGTAATATGCCCCATGCAGAAATTCTAGATCATGTAAAACCAATGTTGGCAAAAGAAGGTATCGATTTAAAAGTTAAAGTTTTTCAGGATTATGTGATGCCTAATAAAGCGACTGAATCTGGTGATTTAGATGCTAATTATTTTCAACATAAACCATTTTTAGATAATTGGGACAAACAGAATAATGGTGATTTAATAAGTGTTGGAAATGTTCATCTTGAACCAATCGGTGTCTATTCTAAACAAGTTAAAAAGTTAACTGATTTGAAGAAAGGAAGTACGGTTTTAGTATCTAACAGTATTTCAGATTATGGTCGTGTTTTAACTATTTTTAAAGATGCTGGATTAATAACCCTGAAAAAAGGGACAGACGTGGCAACTGCAAATTTTGCTGATATCAAAACAAATAAATTAAATTTAGTTTTTAAGCATACGTATGAGCCAAAATTGATGTCTGATTTATATGAAAATAATGAAGGCTCAGCCATCATTATTAATGCAAATTATGCGGTTGAAGCTGGATTAAATCCAACGAAACAAGCTATTGCATTAGAACGTAGTACATCATCATATGCGAATTTAGTTGCTGTCGCACCAAAAAATAAAGATAATCCTGCGATTAAAAAGTTAGTTAAAGCACTACAATCTAAAAAGACACGCGAATGGATTTTGAATAAGTATAAAGGTGCCGTTATTCCTGCAAAATAAAGAGAATTGAATTAGTCGACATGACTAATTCAATTCTCTTTATTTTGCAATTTTATTAATTAGCCATTTGAAAATAGCTAAATCTGATGGTTCTCTTATATAAGACATTTCGGGATGCCATTGAACACCTAAAATGAGACCGTCATTACTACTGATACCTTCAATTAGGCCATCTGAACTTGTCGCAATGGCCGTTAATGAATCACCTAAACGGTTAATGGCTTGGTGATGGTACGTATTGACACGAAGCGTTGAACCATAAGTATCTGATAAATAATTATTTGCTTTAATCGATACAGAATGTGTGGCGTATTCTGGTAATGTTGGATCTTGTAAATGCTTAACTTGCCAATTTGAATAGTCACTTAAATCTTGATAGAGTGTTCCACCAAAAAAGACGTTAAGTATTTGTAGTCCACGGCAAATACCAAGTATTGGTATTTTTCGAGAAATAGCTTCCTTGATTAAAGCGAGCTCCATTTCGTCACGTGGGGGATTTAATTCTTCTAATTTTGGATGAGGTTCTTGGCCGTATAAGATTGGTGAAACATCTTGACCACCTGCTAATAGTAAACCATCTACCAAATCAAGATAACTAGATGCGTTTGCTAAATCAGTAGGAATGATTAGTGGTAAACCGCCAACTTCAATAATGGCATCAATATAGCCTTGAGGTGTATAAGTAATTTCGTTAATGTGCATGCCTGTAATTGGATTTCGATTAGGATTTCCAACAATACCGATAATAGGTTTCATAAATGAACCTCCTCAAAATTTACTTTTTATTAGTTTAACTTAATTAAATAAAGATTGCGAGTCTCGAGGCTCCATTGAAATGGATAATTTATTAAGATAGAATGGAATATATTAATGAATCGGAGGAATGCTAAAATGTCGACACTTGAGGTTAAAAATTTACATGTAGAAATTGAAGATAAAGAAATTTTAAAAGGTGTTAATTTAAAAATGTCGACTGGAGAAGTACACGCAATCATGGGTCCAAATGGAACAGGTAAATCAACTTTATCTGAGGCCATTATGGGGAATCCTGCGTATAAAGTGACAGAAGGCGAAGTATTGCTGAATGGTGTAAACATTTTAGAACTACCTGTTGATGAGCGAGCTCGAGCAGGATTATTTTTAGCAATGCAATATCCTTCAGAAATTCCTGGTGTAACAAATGCTGAATTTATGCGTGCAGCAATCAACGCACGTCGACCGGAAGATAAACAAATCCCAATTCGAGAATATTTAAAGAAATTAGATAAAACGATGACAACTTTAGATATGACTGAGGAAATGGCTGATCGTTATTTAAATGAAGGTTTTTCAGGTGGCGAAAAGAAACGTAATGAAATTTTACAACTGATGATGATTGAACCAAAATTTGCTATTTTAGATGAAATTGATTCAGGTCTAGACATTGATGCATTGAAAGTTGTTTCGAGAGGCGTAAATGAAATGTTGAAAAATGCGGAATTTGGAACACTTATGATTACGCATTACCAACGTTTGCTGAACTATATTGTGCCTGATGTGGTGCACGTTATGATGGATGGACGGGTTGTTAAAACGGGTGGCGCCGAACTTGCAGAAAAACTGGAAGAAGAAGGCTATGCTGGTTTGCGTGATGAATTAGGGCTAGACATTACTTTAACAGACGAGAACCTTTAGTGGAGGGCCGGAAAATGATTGATTTGAAGCTCTTAGAACAAAGTATAATTGATTTTTCAAATTTAAAACAAGAACCTGAGTGGTTTCAACAATTAAGAAGAGATGCCTTTGTAAAAAAAACATTACTAGCGCTTCCTTCATTTGAAAAAATTAGATACCAAAAATGGCCCATTATACCTGAAACACTGGTTAAAGAATCAGGGGAATTTGTTTCAAAAAAATCGGATGAAAATACGTTTATTCAAGTTGGATCTCGAACGATTAGTTTAAATATATCTGAGGAATTAAAAGAAAATCATGTTATTATTTGCGACTGGTCAACCGCGTTAGTGGAACATGCAGATTTAATTAAGAAATATTTTATGACTAAGGCAGTTAAATGGGATAGTGATTTGTTGACCGCAACGCATTTAGCACAATTAACCGGTGGTTTGTTTATTTATGTACCTAAAAATGTTGTATTAGACAACCCAATTACAACTTATTTAACGCAGGATGCACGGGACAATCAGGACTATGTACAGCATGTTTTAATTGTCGCAGCAGAAAATAGTCAGTTTTCATATCTAGAAAATCGTTCAACAGTCGGTGATCAGATCACAACCGCAAATATTATTGTGGAAGTGATTGCTAAAGCTAACAGTCATGTTAAATTTGCTGGAGTTGATCAATTAGGGGAACATACAACAGCATATATTAACCGTCGGGGTTATTTATTAGGCAATGCAAAAATAGATTGGTCAATTGGATTACTTAATAATGGCAATATAATTGGCGATTTCGATTCTGATTTAATTGGTGCAGGTTCTCACGCAGATGTTAAAGTTGTTGCGATTTCAACAGGAAATCAGATTCAAGGGATTGATACACGGGTGACGAATTATGGTAAACATTCAATTGGTCAAATTCTGCAACACGGTGTAATTTTATCGCGTTCTACATTAATATTTAATGGAATTGGCCATATTATTAAAGGTGCAAAGGGTGCGAATGCTCAACAAGAAAGCCGTGTGCTAATGTTATCCACAAAAGCACGTGGAGACGCTAATCCTATTTTATTAATTGATGAAAATGATGTTCAAGCTGGACATGCAGCTAGTGTTGGACGCGTGAATCAGGAACAATTGTACTATCTGATGAGTCGTGGATTACACAAAGAAGAAGCAGAAAGACTTGTTATTCGTGGATTCTTAGGACCTGTTTTAACGGCAATTCCGGCAGTTGATGTTCGTGAACGATTAATCGAAACAATAGAGGGGAAACTCATTAATGGTCAAAAATTTGAAAAAGTATCGCAATGATTTTCCTATTTTAAAGCAAATTGTGAATGATGAACCGTTAATTTATTTTGACAATGCTGCAACTGTTCAGAAACCACAAGCAGTTATTAATGCCATTTCACATTATTATGAAAATGATAATGCCAATGTACATCGTGGTGTGCATACTTTAGCCGAGCGTACAACACAGCAATTTGAAGATGTACGACAAGCTGTTGCTGATTTTATTCATGCAAAATATTCAGCTGAAATCTTATTTACAAAAGGGACAACCGAAAGTTTAAACTGGGTTGCTCAGGGTTTTGCACAGAATCGATTGAAACCAGGGGATGAGATTTTAATATCTATTATGGAACACCATAGTAACCTTGTTCCTTGGCAACAAGTCGCACAAGCAACTGGTGCTAAATTAGTTTACATCGACATAACAGATGATGGACAATTAGACATTAATGATGCGAAATTAAAAATGACAGCTAAAACTAAAATTGTATCGCTAACTCAAATTTCAAATGTTTTGGGGAGTATAAACCCCATCAAAGAATTAACGGACATGGCACATACAGTCGGTGCGGTTGTTATTTGTGATGGGGCGCAATCAATACCTTATATGCCGATTAATGTTCAGGAGTTAGATGTTGATTTTTTTGCTTTTTCAGGTCATAAAATGGGGGCTGCAACTGGTATTGGCGTTTTATATGGAAAAAGTAATTATTTGAACGAGATGCAGCCACTAGAATTTGGTGGTGAGATGATTGATTTTGTTGAAGAGCAACAATCAACCTTTAAAGATATTCCTTGGAAATTTGAAGCGGGGACACCTAATATTGAAGGGGTCATTTCATTAGGTGCTACTATTCACTATTTAAATGAAGTTGGAATGGTTAATATACAAGCACATGAACAGATGCTCATCACTGATTTATTACCTAAATTAAAAGCCATTTCTGGCATTACTGTCTATGGGCCAACTGAAAGTAAAAAACGATCAGGCGTTATTTCATTTAATTTGGAGGGACTACATCCGCATGACGTTGCGACAGCTCTTGATATGCAAGGAATTGCGGTTCGCGCGGGTCATCATTGTGCACAGCCATTAATGAAGTGCATGGGTGTATCGTCAACTGTTCGTATTAGTTTATATTTTTACAATACTTTAGAAGAAAATCAAAAATTTATTGACGCGTTAATCGCTACAAAGGAGTTCTTTAAAAATGGGACTATCTAAATTAGATAATTTATATCGCCAAGTTATTTTGGAACATGCCACACATCCGCATCATCATGGCTCACTAGTAAAGGGTCAGAAATCAATTGAACTCAGAAATCCAACCTGTGGGGATGTTTTAAAAGTTGAACTTATCATGAGTGACAACAAGGTTCAAGATGTTGCCTTTTCTGGGACGGGTTGTACGATTAGCCAGGCATCTGCAAGTATGATGACTGATGAAATTATTGGTAAAGCAAAAAATGAAATAGAAGAAATGGTGACAACATTTTCAAGAATGGTAACAGGTGAAACGATTGATGAAAATCTTTTAGGTGATGCTGCTATTTTAGAAGGTGTCGCTCAGTTTCCAGCTCGGATTAAGTGTGCCACATTAGCTTGGAAGGCAGTTTATCAAGCTATTAATTTAGAAAATTAGAGAGGAGGTAAGATATGAAAGAACTAGATGTTGGTGGTGAGTATGAATATGGCTTTAAAGATGATATTGAGCCTGTTTATTCAACTGGGCGTGGCTTAACCGAAGCGATTGTTCGAGAAATTTCGGCAGCAAAAAATGAACCAGAGTGGATGTTGGATTATCGACTTCGTGCCTTTGCCTTATATGAAAAGATGCCAATGCCAAGTTTTGGTCCTGATTTGTCTAAGTTAGATTTAGCTAATATGCGCTATTTTCAACGTGCTAGTGATAATGTTGCTAGAGACTGGGAAGATGTCCCAGATAAGATTAAAGAAACCTTTGACCGACTTGGTGTTCCAGAAGCTGAACGTAAATACTTAGCTGGCTCTTCTGCACAATATGAATCAGAAGTTGTTTACCATCATATGCGTGAAGATTTTGAAAAATTAGGAATTATTTTTATGAGTACAGATGCTGCCGTCCAAGAATATCCTGAATTGGTTAAACAGTATTTTGGCAAATTGGTTCCTGCCTCTAATAATAAATTTTCAGCTTTAAATTCGGCTGTTTGGTCTGGTGGTACTTTTATCTATGTACCTAAAGGTGTGAAGACCGAGGTGCCTATTCAAAGTTATTTCAGAATTAATGCGGAGAATACAGGACAATTTGAACGAACATTAATCATTGTTGATGAAGGCGCAAGTGTTAATTACGTTGAAGGTTGTACAGCACCTAATTATTCGGCAGACAGTTTGCATGCGGCAGTCGTTGAAGTGAACGTCATGAAAGATGCCTATTGTCGGTATACAACGATTCAAAATTGGTCAGATAATGTGTATAGCTTAGAGACAAAACGTGCTAGAGCCTTAGAAAATGCGACGATGGAGTGGGTTGATGGTAACCTTGGATCAAAAGTTACAATGAAATATCCAAGTATTTATTTAGATGGTCAAGGCGCACATGGCACAATGTTGTCGATTGCGTTTGCTGGTGGGAATATCGTTCAAGATACTGGGGCAAAAATGATTCACAATGCTAAAAATACGACTTCTTCGATTGTTTCTAAATCGTTATGTAAAGATGGTGGACGAGTTGATTATCGAGGTTATTTAAAATTTGGTAGACATAGTGATGGTTCGTTTGCACATGTCGAATGCGATACAATCATCATGGATGATAAATCAGCGAGTGATACGATTCCATTTAATGAAATTTTAAATGGCAATGTTTCTATGGAACATGAAGCTAAAGTTTCTAAAATTTCTGAAGAACAATTATATTACTTAATGAGTCGCGGAATTTCTGAAGCAAAAGCAACAGAGATGATTGTAATGGGATTTGTTGAACCGTTCACCAAAGAATTACCGATGGAATACGCTGTTGAATTGAATCGTCTGATTGAGTATCAGATGGAAGGCAGTGTGGGGTAAAATAGTTTAGAATGATGTTACTTTTCCTAAAAAGTAAATAAGGGGATAATAATTAAATGATATATGCACTGGAAATAAAAGGCTTAAAAAAAGAATATGCAACGGGTGTTAAAGCGTTACGTGGTATTGATCTGGCTGTAGAAGAAGGGGATTTTTATGCACTTTTAGGGCCTAATGGTGCGGGAAAATCAACGACAATTGGTATTATTACATCTCTTGTGAATAAAACAGCGGGAACAGTGAAGGTTTTTGATTACGATATTGATACCAATTTGGTACAAGCCAAACAACAAATTGGACTTGTCCCACAGGAATTTAACTTTAATCCTTTTGAAACGGTTCAACAAATTGTTGTTAATCAGGCTGGTTACTATGGTGTTCCTCATAAAGAAGCAATGGAGCGCAGTGAAAAATATTTAAAACAGTCAGATTTATGGGAAAAACGTAATGTACGTGCACGAATGCTTTCTGGTGGGATGAAACGAAGATTGATGATTGCCAGGGCATTAATGCATGAACCTCGGTTGCTCATTTTAGACGAACCAACTGCGGGTGTAGATATTGAGTTGAGACGTGAAATGTGGTCTTTTTTAAAGGAATTGAATGAGAATGGCACAACGATTATCTTGACGACTCATTATTTAGAAGAAGCAGAAACACTTTGTCGTCATATCGGTATTATTCAATCAGGTGAGTTGATTGAAAATACGAGCATGAAAACTTTATTATCAAAATTACAATTTGAAACGTTTATTTTCGATTTAGATGTGTATGATAAAAAGCCAGAAATTATAGGGTATAAAAATTCCTTTGAAGACGCGCAAACAATTTCTATCGAAGTTGAACGAAATCAAGGTGTTAATGGGATCTTTAAACAATTTGATGAACAAGGGATAAAAGTTCTTTCTATGCGAAATAAATCGAATCGATTAGAAGAGTTATTCTTGAAAATTACGGAAGAAAAGCACCAAGTGGGGGAGAAACATGTTTAATCAATATTTTACTGCATTAAAAAGTCTCGCAATAAAAGAAACTAATCGTTATTTGAGAATTTGGGTACAGACATTAGTACCACCAGTGATTACAACATCATTGTATTTTATTATATTTGGTAAAATGATTGGTGGCCGAATTGGTGCAATGGGTGGATTTTCATATATGGAATTCATTGTACCAGGGTTAATTATGATGTCGGTGATCACTAGTTCGTATGCTAATGTATCTTCGTCATTTTTTTCTCAGAAATTTCAGAAAAATATTGAAGAATTACTAGTTGCACCAGTACCAACGCATATTATTATATGGGGATTTGTTATTGGAGGACTTGGAAGAAGTGTTTTAGTTGGGGCACTTGTCACTATTATTTCATTATTTTTTGTACCTCTTCATGTTTTTTCGTGGGTCATTATTATTATCACACTTTTGATGACAGCCATTTTATTTTCATTAGCAGGATTAATTAATGGTATTTTTGCACAGTCATTTGATGATGTGTCAATTGTACCTACGTTTGTTTTACAGCCATTAACTTATCTTGGTGGTGTTTTCTATTCTATTTCAATGTTACCACCAGTTTGGCAGGCCATCTCTAAGATTAATCCAATTGTTTATATGATTTCAGGATTTAGATATGGTTTTTTAGGTAAGACTGATGTATCACTTGCTTTATCAATGATAATTCTTATTCTGTTTATTGGTGTTCTTTACTGGATTTGTTGGTATCTTATTAATAAAGGTAGAGGTTTGAGAAGTTAGGATAGCCAATGTAATAATCCTTCTTTCTTATTAATCATTCTGTGACGGTTGATCAATAATGAATCTGGATAGCACCAAAAACAAAAGTCTTATGGCTTTTGTTTTTTTGTTAGGGTACGAAAAATGGTACCAAAGATAGATATCGTAGACTCTTTAAAAGATAGATATAAGGTATATTTTGAAAAAATGTCTGTTTTTCAAGTAAATTATTATTAAAACACTAGAATAACGTTTATACTAGCTACATATAAAACTAAAAAGGAGATAAATAATGACTATAAATAAACAATTAATTAAAGATGATTTATACGAAGCAGTAAATGGTGAATGGTTAAAAACTGCCAAAATTCCTGATGATAAACCTGCGACGGGTGGTTTTAATGATTTAGCTGATGAAATTGATAAAACTTTGATGGCTGATTTTGAAAAAATGTCAGCTGATTCTAGTGTTAAAGCACCATTAATGCAAGAATTTTTAAACTATTATGCCTTAGCAGCTGATTTTGATCGACGTGAATCAGAAGGAACCTTACCATTGAAAAAAGTTTTAGCACCTTTAGAAAATTTAACAAGTTTAGCTGATTTCGATACTAAATGGGCAGATTTTGTTCGTGCGGGTTATCCAACACCACTTGGGTTTGATGTTGATGCTGATATGAAAAATGCTAAAATTAATGCTTTATTTGTGGCAGCTCCGAGTTTGGTTTTACCAGATAAAACGTATTATGAACGAGATAATTCACAAGCTGAAGGTTTACTTAAAGCATTTAGGGCGATGATGACTAAGTTATTAGTTGCTTTAGATTATAGTGAAGAAAATGCAAATCATGTTATTACAGAGGCACTAACTTTTGATCGTAACTTAGTGCCAAATGTCAAGAGTGCTGAAGAATCAGCTGATTATAGTAAAGCGTACAACCCACAAAGTTTCACAGAATTTAGTTCACAAAGTAGTAATTTAGATTTAAAATCAATTGTTAAAAATCTTTTAAATGGGAATGAACCAGAAAAAATAATTGTGACTGAACCTAAATTTTTATCATCTATTGATGAACTCGTGAATACAACTCATTTTACAGAATTTAAAAGTTGGTTAATTGTTAAAACAGTAGGGAGTCTTAGTTCATATTTATCAGATGACTTACGTGTTATTGCTGGTGAATACGGGCGTGCATTATCTGGAAGCAAGGCACCGAAAAAACAACAAAAGTTTGCTTATTATCTAGCCATGGGAACCTATAGTGGGGTTGTGGGCGAATATTATGGATATAAATACTTTGGTGAAGATGCTAAAGCAGACGTTCAACAGATGGTTGAAAAGATGATTAATGTTTATCAAAATAGATTGGCTACTAATAATTGGTTAACAAGTACTACACGTGATAAGGCAATTTTAAAATTAAGTAAATTAGGTATTCAAGTTGGGTATCCAGATAAAATTAACCCGCTTTATCAAAAAATGCACGTTAATATGGAAAAAACATTGCTAGAGAATGCAATGGCCTTTGATAAATTAGCCACTGAAGATATGTTTAGTAAGTGGGATAAACCTGTCGATCGTGATCTTTGGGAGATGAGTGCAGCAACAGTTAATGCTTATTATCATCCCTTTAAAAATATCATTGTCTTTCCAGCGGCTATTTTACAAGCACCATTTTATAGTTTAGAGCAGAGTAGTAGTGCTAACTATGGTGGTATTGGAGCAGTTATTGCGCACGAGATTTCACATGCTTTTGATAATAATGGTGCGCTATTTGATGAGTATGGTAATTTGAATAATTGGTGGAGTGAAGCCGATTTGACCCATTTTAAAGAATTATCACAACAAATGATTACTGAATTTGACGGAACTGAATTCGCAGGCCAAAAAGTTAATGGGACTTTAACAGTTTCTGAAAATATTGCTGATGCTGGTGGGCTTAGTTGTGCACTTGAAGCGGCTAAATCTGAAGACGATACTGATTTTGAAGCATTTTTCATTAATTGGGCACAAGTATGGCGAATGAAGGCTTCAACACAGTATATGCAATTGTTATTATCAATTGATGTTCATGCCCCTGCTAAGTTGCGTGCTAATATTCAAGTTCAAAATTTAGCAGAATTTTATGATGCCTTTGATATTGTTGCAAGTGATGCAATGTATAAAGCAGTCGATGAACGCGTTAATATTTGGTAAATGATTAATTAAGACAAATTAAAAGGACATTATCAAAATGATAATGTCCTTTTTGCTGCGATTGTTTATCCGTAATACTTAAAGGTAGCATATTATAATACTTCGTTCTCTGTAATTTTTTCTTCCAAAACGTTGAAATTATATTCAGAAAGTTCATTTAAGCCATTTTTACTCTCATCAAAGAAAGCAGTTAAACTTTCAGATAACATTAGATTGATAACACGACCAGCTTCAAATTGAACTAAGATAACTGGAATATGAGCTTCTACTGCCATACCAACTTCAAACATAGTACCAGAGTCAGGTTCGTTATCTTCGTCTTCTTTGTAGTCTAAGATAGCAACAACAACGTCTGCGCGATGAACTTGGCGTGTGTCAGCTAAATAAACTGCACGTTGCCATTGTTGACTGAATTGTTCATATTGTTTACTTTGATTATCTTGGGGCAAGTAAATATTGTCACTATCAATTGTTTTGTTCTCTTTTAATGCTGCAACAACTTGAGAAACACGTTCACGTTGTTTGTCGCTAAAAAATGGACCTGCTAAATAAACTTTATTCATTAATATCGTCTCCTGGAATATATATTTGCTTTTTTAAGTATAGCATGACATTTTAAAAATGGGCACAAAAAAAGAAGACAATGAAGTCTTCTTTTTCAATTTCTAAACACCGTAAACGAATTGACCTGAATTAAAGTGGTCAGCTGAAATAACGTAAACGTTACCACTATTACGTAAAGTAAAGTTAGCTAAATCATTTAATAAGTTATTGGTTGTTTTTCCAGGTTCAGTATCGATAATTTGACCATCACTAATTAAACCAGGGAATACAGCGTCTTCGTTAATTAATAAAGTATTAACACGATGTTGCGTTAATAGAGCAAACAAATCGATTGGGTTTGTTTTGCTTGGATTAACTTCATCAAGTGAACGAGCACGATCCAATAAATGATCAATTGTTTGATTGATTAAAATTTGATTTTGATCTAACAAATCTTTTTCAATTTCTGTAGTTGTTAGGGCACTAGGTGATTTTTTAATTGTAATTTCTGAATTAACTGATTTTAATTTTGTTAATTCATGGAATAAGCTTTGATTTTTAGGTAGTCCAATAAGGAAAAGACGTTTATAAATTAATTCGGGATGGGTAACTAGGAATTTTTCAATTGCCAAGTAGTAATTTCTATTATCAATCGCTTTTTCTTCATCCTTAGTATTTAACCCATGGAGGGCGCCAGTAGGGCCATGAGTGGTCGTGGTATCTGTACTTTCAGGACCAAGAGTTGATACCATGTCGATAGGAGCATCCTCTGGGAGTTCTTGTTTCAATAAGACACCTTCTTTGAATTGATGTAATTCAAATGAATCACGGTGTAAGCTTAGGATTGTTCCTGATAATTTTGTTGCTTGTTGAGCTAATAAAGGTAAAGTGTATGCTTCAGGACCAACAATAACTTTATCTACTTCAATAGCGTGATTTAAATTAAATTTAAAGTAATCGTTAGGTGTTAAGTAAAGTGCGATACTAGGGAATTGACCGATTTTATCTGCAATTTCATTAATAAAATTAACCAATTGTGTTTCAATTAGTTCCCAAGTTTTCTTAGGTACATCCGAATGAGCTTCTTTGGCAGTTTTTAAACTAGTTTTTAGTTTTAACTGATTCTTCGCAGCAAAATTAATACCTGGATATGTTTTGATAAAGATTGATACAATGGGTTCTTCTTTGATTGTGAGTAATTTTTTCAAATTGTTATGCATTGACATAATGGTTCCCCCTTTATATGATTACCTTTAGTATAACATCATGAAAACGGTTATCCAACTTATATGGTTACGTTTTCATAAAAGGAGTAAATATGATTTATTTAGAAAAAGATAACAAAAATATTAAAAAAATGGAAGCTTACATGAAAAATAATTTTTCTTACTTAGGGATTAAGACACCAAGTCGACGTGAACTAACAAAGGACTTGATGAAAGAATCTAAGAGTTGGCCTCTAGAAGAGTTAATCTCACAAATTTTAGCTTATTATGGTCGTGAAGAAAGAGAGTATCAATATGTTGCAATCGACTTAGCACAAAAAAATCTTAAACGATTGACGGTTGATGAAGTCCAAGTATTGGTTGAGTTAATTAAGGTTAAACCATGGTGGGATTCAGTAGATGCTTTACGTAAGGTTATTAGTGACTTTTTAAAATTAAGTCCGATAAATTTTAACGATATTAGTAAGCAATTTGAAAACCATGATAATTTCTGGATGCGTCGTGTGGGTATAAATCTTCAGTTAGGCTATCGTGAAGAAACTAATCTAGCTTACTTATCAAAGATGATTTTGAATGATAGAACAACAGATGAATTTTTCATCCAAAAAGCGATTGGTTGGTCATTACGTGAGTATGCTAAGACTGATGAAAATTGGGTTATAACTTTTATTGAGAGCCATGATCTATCAAAGCTAGCTGTGCGAGAAGGACTTAAACATGTGAAGACAAAATAAAAAAGACTGATTTTATTCAGTCTTTTTTGCTTATTTTAAGGTTAAGAATTTATCTCCGGCAAGGTCTCTGTAGAAATTTGCTTTAATTGCTTGTTGATAAGGCATGTACCAAATATAACCAATTCCAAGTGTCACGATTGATAATAGGTACCAACCAACCAGACTTAACTCTATTACGAATAAATCAAATTTGTGTCCGTTCATTAATTCACGGCTTAACGTTATTTTTTTATTAATACTGATGTCAGGATGATTTGGGTTATCTGTTAAGTCTTTGTTAATCATAAAGACTTGTGAATAAGAATAGTATTTAATAATTCCTGGGACAATAAGCAAGAGAGTCCAAAGTGTACTATAAATGGTTTTGAGAATGGCGATACCAATAGATGGGAAAAATAATTCATTTGAGAAAACTTGGAAACTTTGTGTAAATGCATGTTCTGGTGTTTTTTGTGAACTGACCCAAGTTAAGAATGTATATGAAACACCTACAAGTAGAATTTGAAAAATAAGATAAAGAACAACGACAGTTGCTGAAATTATAGGACTGATAGCTGATGATTGGTTATTATTTTCAGTAGAATATAAATTCATAATGTCTGCGTACTCAGTAGAATATAAGCGAGAATAAACAATAAAAATAAGGATTGCTAGTAAGCTAACTAGGATAGCTGACTTCCAGTGTCCTTTAAGTAATGCCTTTGATTCAGATTTCAGTTGTTGTCTCGTTTTTAGTGGTTTTTCCATGATGTGTGTCTCCTTAATTGTATATGTTTTAATAATATTTTAAGCATACATTAAACCAAATATTAAGTCTATACTGACAGATTGAGAATGTGAGTATTTCAATATTTTTAGACGGTATAAAAGTGAAACAAACCAAACTTTTTGTTAGATTGTAGTAAGATGAATAGCGTAATCTATATTAATGGAAGAAGAGTGAGCTAATGGTAAATAAAATGAAGGCCATCGCAGCATTTGGAAAATTTCCGACAGAAGATAAAAATGCATTACGAGATGTCAAAATCGATAAACCGACACCTGAAAATCATGATATTCTTGTGAAGGTAACGGGTATTTCAGTGAATCCAATAGATTATAAATCAAGAATGTTAATTGATTCTGAAGAAAAATTACTTATTTTAGGTTTCGATGCAATCGGGGTCGTCTCTGAAATAGGATCAGAAGTAACACAATTTAATAGTGGTGATAAGGTTTTTTATTTAGGTGTCAATAATCGTTCAGGAAGTAATGCTGAGTATCAGCTAGTTGATGAACGACTAGTTGGAAATGCACCCAAGAAAATAACAGACAGTGAAGCAGCCGCTATGCCACTAACAGGTGTAACAGCATGGGAAGCATTATTTGAAAAATTAAATTTCATTCCAGAGAAAAATGCCAATAGTGGAAAATCAGTTTTAATTATTAATGGAGCTGGTGGTGTAGGCTCTATTGCTATTCAACTTGCTAAATGGGCTGGTTTGACTGTTATCACGACCGCTTCAAGATTAGAAACGAGCGATTGGGTTAAAAAGATGGGCGCTGATATTGTCATTAATCACCGAAAAGATTTGAAGAAACAATTAGTTAAATTAAATATTAATGAAGTTGATGGTATTCTAATATTGCACTCAACAGAAACTTATTTTGATTTAGCAGCAGATATCATCAGACCTCAGGGTATTATTACTTCAATTGTGGGCACATCTGATAATTTACCAATTGGTAAATTAAAAAATAAAAGTAATGAGTTTAAATGGCTAACAGTTTTTACTAAAGGTGTATATTACACGGCAGATATGAGCTCTCAAGGTAAAACATTAAATCGCTTAGCCACGTTATTAGATGAAGGCAAACTAAAATCAACGATGACTAAATCATTGGTGGGGATTAACGCCGATAATTTACGAACGGCTTCTGAAGTTGTTGAAAATGGTAAGATGATTGGAAAGTTTGTAATAACTGGTGAATTTAACGCGGAGGTATAAGCTATTGAGTAAAAAAGAAATTAGAAAAATGATTATTAACAAGATGGTTGATTTGGCAAAAAATAAGGTCCTTGAAAAAAGGAATCAGGAGAAGGCAATTATTGATAAAGTTTTACAATCTGAAGAATGGGAATCGGCTGATTCAATCGGATTAACAATTAGTCAATCGATTGAGTTTAGTACTAACGAATTACTATTGGCGGCACTGTCTCAAGGTAAGAGGGTGTATATACCAAAAACGATGCCTGAAAAGCAACTTGCATTTTTACCTTACTTATCTATTGAACAGGTGCTTATAAAAAGTGATTATGGACTATTAGAACCTGAATATAATGTTGCACTTGAAAAGAATAATTTAGATTTAGTGATTGTACCAGGAGTTGGGTTTAATTTAGAGAATAATCAAAGGATTGGCTTTGGCGGTGGTTATTATGATCGGTATATTGCAAAATATCAACCAAAAACAATTTCACTTTGTTTGGACGTTCAAAATGTAATTTCTGAGAAATGGACAAGTAATCAGTTTGATATTAAAATTGATAAAATTATTACAGTATAAGTTCTATTTGAATAAATCCTTAACAAAATACAGTTTAATAATATTATTTACATTAATATACGAATATAGTAAAATTGTAATTGCTCATTAATGAGATAAACACGAACAAATGTATTTATGAAAAGGAGATTTAAAATGATTAATCGCATTAAATCATATTTTGAAATTGATCAGTTACATACAACGGTTAAACGCGAAATGTTAGCTGGTTTTACAACGTTTATATCAATGGCTTACATATTATTTGTTAATCCTACGATTTTAAGTGCTTCGGGGATGGACAAAGGGGCAGTATTTACTGCAACTGCATTATCAAGTGCTTTAGGCTGTATTTTAATGGGTATTTTAGCTAAATACCCAATAGCAACAGCTCCCGCATTGGGTATTAATGCCTTTTTCTCATATTCAGTTGTTATAGGTATGGGAATTCCATGGCAAACAGCTTTAGCAGGTGTATTTGTAGCATCACTAATTTTTATTTTAATTACTATTTTTAAACTACGCGAAATGATTATTAATGCTATTCCAAGTAACTTAAAATACGCTATCTCAAGTGGTATTGGTTTATTTATTGCTTTTATCGGTTTACAAGATGGTGGCTTAATTATCGCAAACAAATCCACAGTTGTGGGCCTAGGTCCATTGACCGTTGGTACAACATGGTTAACAATCTTTGGCTTAATTGTTACTGCAATTTTAATGGTTAGACGTGTTCCAGGTGGTATTTTTATTGGGATGTTTGCAACAGTTATTCTAGGATTCATCACAGGATTAATTAAAATGCCAACACAAGTTGTTGCCGGTGCCCCAAGTTTGGCCCCAACATTTATGCAAGGCGTTAAACATATTAGTGATATTAACACGGTTCAGTTATGGGTAGTCGTTTTAACCTTCTTGTTAGTTACTTTCTTTGATACTGCTGGAACACTTGTTGGGTTAGCTCAACAAGCCGGATTCATGAAAGACAATAAAATGCCTCGTGTCGGTAAAGCTTTAGTTGCTGATTCAACAGCAATGCTTGCTGGCTCTGTTTTAGGAACATCTCCAGTTGGTGCATATGTTGAGTCTTCAGCAGGTATCGCCGTTGGTGGACGCTCAGGTTTAACGGCTGTTACAACTGGATTATTATTTATTGTCGGGATATTTTTCTCGCCATTATTATCAGTTGTAACAACACAGGTCACTGCTCCAGCATTAATTATTGTTGGTGTATTGATGGCACAATCTTTAACAAAAATCGAATGGACAAAAATGGAAATTGCAATTCCAGCATTTTTAATTGTAATTGGTATGCCATTAACTTATAGTATCTCTGACGGGATTGCTTTGGGAATGATTTTTTATCCAATTACAATGATTGCTGCTGGTCGTCGAAAAGATGTTCATCCAATCATGTACGGACTGTTCTTTGTGTTCTTACTTTTCATGTGGATTTTAAATGTTTAAATAAAATAGCAAACGTAAATGACAGATCTACTATAAACATGGTATTATTTAGACTAAGAGTTTAAAGCGAACAAAAATAATACAATAGGAATGGAGAATATGATGACAAGCGAAAAGATACACATTGGATTACTTTTTGGTGGTAATTCATCAGAACATGACGTTTCAAAACGTTCAGCACATAATATCTACGATGCAATGGATAAAAATAAGTACGAAGTTAGTTTATTCATGTTTACAAAGGAAGGTGTACTACTTGGAGATGCTGCTTCACGTCGCATTTTTGATGGCGAACCAGAAGCAAAAGTTGTTGAAGATGTCTTACCAACAATTGATTTTACAAATCCGTTAGCTAATATCATGAGTTTAACTGAAGTTAAAGATATTGATCTTTTTTATCCAGTTATTCATGGTAATATGGGTGAAGATGGTACAATTCAAGGATTATTTAAACTTTTAGATAAACCATATATTGGTAGTGATGTTCGTTCATCAGCAATTTCATTTGATAAAGATTTAACTAAGAAAATGTTAACGTTAAATAATATCAGAAATACTAAATATTTGGTTGTTAAGGCCAACAATCGTGCTGAAATGACTTACGCACACATTAGTAAGGAACTTGGAGAAGTTGTTTTCATTAAACCAGCTAACCAAGGATCATCAGTTGGTATTCATAAGGCACATAACGAAAAAGAATTCCTTGAAGGTATAGAAGATGCATTTTTATATGACACAAAGCTTTTAGTTGAAGAATCAATCGAAAATCCTGATGAAATTGAATGTTCAATTCTTGGAAATACTGATTTAAAAGCTTCAAAATTAGGTGCAGTTATCGTACCTAAATCTGATGTATTTTACGATTACAATAATAAATTCGTTGATGCTTCAGGTGTGGAATTTGAAATGCCTGTTGAATTACCAGATGAATTAACAAAAGAAATCCAAGACATGTCATTACGTGCTTTTGAAGCATTGGGTTGTCGTGGTTTAGCACGAATTGATTTCTTAGTTAAAGATGGTATTCCATATCTTGGTGAACTAAATACGTTACCTGGATTCACAAACATTTCGCTTTATCCACAATTGTGGGAAGTTTCAGGAATTGGTTATTCAGAATTAATTGATAAATTAATCCAATTAGCATTCGACGAACATGCCGCTGTTAAAGAATTACATTATGACTTTACTGAATTACCTGAAATCTAAATTTTAAGAAGATTATTAGTCTGGAGACAGCACTAGTAATCTTTTTTATTTGAGTGAAGGAGAGAATAGAATATGGAAAGATGCCCATGGGCCCAATCGGGTAATCAGTTAATGCAAGATTATCATGATGAAGAATGGGGAAAGCCGCTTTATGGCGATCAACAACTATTCAGATTATTGAGTTTAGAATTAATGCAAGCAGGGTTGAGCTGGAAGACCGTTTTAAATAAACGTAATCATTTTAATCACGCTTTTGAAAATTTTTCAATTTACAAAGTTAGTCAATTTGATGAAGATAAAATTGCGGAACTAATGGAAAATGCAGATATTATTCGAAATAAGCAAAAAATTATCGCTATTATCGCGAATGCACAGGCGATCATAAGAATGAACCAAGATGGGCAATCATTTGATTCATTTTTATGGGAATTTGTAGCAAATAAACCAATTAATAATCTCTGGCGACATGCAGAGGATGTTCCAGCTGAAACCGACATTTCAAAAAAGTTATCTAAAGAATTGAAGAAATTAGGGTTTAAGTTTGTTGGTCCTAAAATTATTTATTCATTGATGCAAAGTATGGGTATGGTAGATGACCATATTACTTTATGTAAATTCAAGACAAAATAAAAAGAAATTAACCAATTATGGCTAATTTCTTTTTTTATTTTTTAAGATTATTTTTAAGAGCAGGTGTGTTATTTAAATCTGTTCGAACAACTAAGACATCAGAAACAGCAACTCGAGTTACGTATTCTGTAACTGAACCAATTAATAATCGTTCGACTGCATTCAATCCAGTAGCGCCGATCACAATTAAATCAATATCTAAATTAATAGGAACATTTTTAGCAATAACTACTTTTGGAGAACCATACTCAATTGAGTAGTCAACATTCTTAAGACCAGCTGCTTTTGCTTGTGCAATATACTTATTCAATGTCTCTTTTGCTGTATCACTAACTTGTTCAACCATTGACGTATCAAAACTTGAGATATTTTGGAATGCTCTAGTGTCAATAACATGCAAAAGATGAAGTGTAGAATCTTCGCCATTTCTTAAAGCTACTTGTACTGCTTTTTCGAATGCTAATTTTGCTTCATCAGAACCATCTACAGGAACTAAAATATTTTTATATTGTTGTAACATGGTCGGCCACCTCTTTCTTTTATATACCTCTATTTTACGACAAAACGAATGAAAATAGAAGTAAAAACGGTTACAAAGTTAGATTAATGCATAAAAAAAGATAAAATAATTGTTAAAGCACCAACCGTAAGGCAGGCTAGAGTAACTAGTATCCCACAAAATATGGGTATAAAAATGATTACTGAAATTAAGCCAACTAAGCTTTCAATACAGATAATTAACCCAAAGACAAGTAGTATTGAGCTTAGCACCTGGTTTGACTCAGGTTTAAATATCATAAAATTTTTGTTGCGATGTGAGAATAAGTAATAGCCGATAGTCAAGAGTAAGAGTGAAAGAACGGCTAAAAGTATCCGAATTAACATTTAAAGACTCCTTTATTCTTAATAAAAAAAGTCTGAGCAAACATAGTTTGCCCAGACCATCAAAGCAAAAGCTTTGGAATATCCGCGTAGTGCCGTTAATCATCTTCGTGAGTTGAGCCCGCAGTGAAGCAGGTGGCATCGACTGTACTAGCCTCTAACTACCAAGTGAAAAGGCTTGAAATTAGCTAGCCTATCAAGTTGACGCCTAGGTATAATTATTTGTTCGGTCAACATTCTAATAAGATAACGCGTACACTTCAGAACTTCATCTTTAATATAGCACAGACTTTTAAAAGGTGCAACAATTATGATGTAAGCGGCAACAAATCATCTTTTTGATGGATGTAATTTACTATATTGTTCTTTAAGTCCTTGTTCATAACGCCCGTTTGCTTTAGGCTCATAATAATTAGCATCTTTCAATTTATCTGGAAGATATTGTTGGGCAACCCAATCATTTGGATAGTTATGTGGAAATTTATAACCAATACCATGACCTAAATCTGCAGCACCTTTGTAATGTGAATCTTTTAAATGAGCAGGAATATCTCCAAAACCACCTTTTTCAATATCAGCAATTGCATTATTTATGGCAACATTTGCCGAGTCTGATTTGGGTGAGAGGCAGAGATCAATTACTGCGTTAGACAGAGGTATTTTAGCCTCTGGAAAGCCAATTTTTTCTGCCGCCTGTACAGCAGTTAAGGTTCTAGCACATGCTGCAGGGCTACTTAATCCGACATCTTCGTATGCCATTGTGATTAAACGCCTTGCAATTGTAGGTAAATCACCAGCAAGAATTAAACGTCCTAAGTAATGTAAAGCCGCGTTAACATCGGAACCTCTTACTGATTTTTGAAAAGCAGAAATAACATCATAGTGAGCATCGCCATCTTTATCATGGGTTAATGCTTTTCTTTGTAGACACTCTTCTATGACTGATAGTGATAAGGTAATGACACCTGAACTATCAGGTGGGGTTGACTTAGCAGCTAGTTCAAGTGCATTCAAAGAACTACGTAAATCTCCGTTGGTTGCTCGCGCTAAGTGTAACCGTGCATTAGCTTCTAAATTAATATTAAGATTTCCGAGACCAATATTTTTATCTACTAGTGCACGATCAAGTGCAGTTTCAATATCATTTTCGTCTAAAGGTTTAACTTCAAAGATTTGTGTTCGACTTCTAATAGCTGGATTGATGGTAATGTAAGGATTTTCTGTTGTTGCACCGATTAAAATAATTTGGCCACTTTCTAAGTGGGGTAATAAGAAGTCTTGTTTAGGTTTCGTTAATCGATGGATTTCATCTAAAAGTAAAATAACAGTACCGCTCATTTTTGCTTCTTCAGCTACGATTTCAAGGTCTTTCTTAGAATCAGTTGCAGCATTTAATTTACGAAATGCATACTGAGTTGATCCGGCAATAGCACTGGCGATACTCGTTTTACCAGTGCCAGGTGGTCCGTATAAAATCATAGATGAAAGCAGTTTTGCTTCGACCATTCGTTTGATAATTTTACCTGGACCAACAAGGTGTTGTTGGCCAACGACTTCTTCAATTTTAGTTGGTCGCATTCTGAATGCAAGTGGTTGTAACATATGTGGCTCCTTTCACGTTGATTACTAAAGAATAGTATAGCATATTGCATAAATTTAATTGGCACAATGGATTGCAAATATGAAGGATTAATTCAAATATTTGGTACAATGTAATAGACAAATGAGGAGGCACAATGATATGAAACTAGATGCAATCGGATTACAAATTCAGGAAGAAAAGCTCGCACCTCTACTTAGAAAATCGTTGATAGGATTAGAGCGAGAAACTCAAAGAGTGAAGAATACGGGAGTGCTGAGTTCAACTGATCATCCTGAATCATTAGGAGATAGATTTAAACATCCTTATATAAAAACAGATTTTGGCGAATCACAAATGGAATTTATCACGCCACCAATTGAGGGGGCTGATAATGTTATTAACTATCTAGATGCCATTCAACAAGTCGCAACACAAGAATTGGATAGTGATGAACAGTTATGGCCATTGAGTTCAATTCCTAAATTACCAGTGGATGAATCTAAAGTAAGAATAGCGCATCCAGATGAATTAGGATTTATATACCGAAATAAATTAGCAGAAAAGTATGGAAAAAAACGTCAACTTTTTACGTCTGTACATCTTAATTTTAGCTTTCCAGAAAAAGTAATTCAGATTTTATTTGATTCTGAGTTTCATAGTTATTTTAATTCTTATATAGAATTTCATAATTACGTCTATTTAAAAATTGGACGCAAATTTATGGAAAAGAGTTGGCTTACAACTTACTTGTTTGGAGCAACACCAATTGTTGAAAGTACTAATTATAATGCTTGTCATCCGGTTAGAAGTGTTAGAAACAGTGAATTTGGCTATACCAATATTGATAGTTCAGTTCAAGCTTCTTATCGATCAATTAACTCATACGTTACGTCACTTAATAAGATGGTCCAGAATGGTAAATTGTTATCATTTTCTGAATATTATGGAGATGTACAATTTAAATCAGCTACTAAAAAGGAAGATACATTAATTTCATCTGGTGTTAATTATATTGAACTCCGTGGATTTGATGTTGATCCATTTTCTCGTGTTGGTATTCAAGGTGACACAATTAAGTTTATTCAATTATTAGCGGCTTACTTTCTAATGACGCCAGATATGGCAGAAAATGAAGTTGATGATATTATATTTAAAGCGAAACAATTAAAAAATGAGGTGGCAATAGAAGACCCTAAAACAACCTCGATTGTTAAAAATGCTGCAATAAAACTGCTGAACGAATTAATTTTATTTAATGATAATTTTTATCTAGATAAAAATTTAGAGGATACATTAGTTCAATTTAAATTACAATTTGAACGACCTGAATTGAGTCTGAGTGCAAGGATAGTTGATGAAGATATTAATAAATCGTTGGCTGATTTTGCAATGGAACAAGCAAAATCTAATAAGATAAAGTATCAGTCACAGTTAAGTTCATTGATTGGCTTTAACTGTTACTCGAAAAATACGCAGCTTATTTTAGCAGCGTTGATAAAAAGAGGGTCTTATTTTGATCTTGTTGACAGTGATTTGGACGTCATACGGGTGAACGGACATCTTCTGCAAAATGGGGTAATTTCTGATTTAGATACCAGTGTTTTAAACAAAATTGCATATGACAAGCAAACAACTAAAAAAATATTGGGCAACCTTGATATTAAAGTTCCTAGTAGTATTAATGTACACACTTTAGATGAAGCTATGAACTATTATGCAGATGTAGTCAACAAAGCATTAGTTATTAAGCCAAGATTCATAAAGAGCAGTCAAGCAACACATGTATTTCGAGTGGCTCCGACGTTAAGCGAGTATAAAGAAGCCGTTAAACGTATCTTATCAATTGATACACAAGTTTTAATTGAAGAAATTACTGTTGGGTCAGTCTATCGATTTATGATTGTAGGTGGCCATGTAAAGGGTATTGTTGAAAGATTACCAGTTAGTGTAGTTGGCGATGGACGAAAGACGTTGGCACAGTTAATTACAATAAAAAATGCACAAGTAGAACGTACTAGTCAAGGTCCATGGTATCCGCTTAAATTGTCAGAAGTTGAACATCAAACAATAGCATCACAAGGTATTACTGAATCAACTGTTATTTCAAGAGGGTCTGAAGCAATCATTAGATATGATAGTAATTTTTATTCGGGTGCAAATCAAAATGAAGTTAGCAATCAAATGGACGAATCATATATAGCGTTAATTGAAGGTTATGCAAAACGTTTAAAAATGACGATGGGGGCAGTTGATGTGGTTATTCCTAACTTGTATATAGCATATGACTATAGACATAGGGATGCTTTAACCGTTCTTTCAATTGAAACGGCTCCTGATTTATCGATAAATTCGTTTCCTAATTTTGGAGATAACCAGCCTATTGCTAATGAAATAGTAAAGATTTTAGAAACCAAATAAAAAACTTAAACTACACTTAATATAAAAGTGTTAGTTTAAGTTTTTATGCTAATCGAATAAATTTTCAAAAAATGATTTTTTCTTTTCTGGCGTTTCAACTTGTATAATTGGATATTTTTCATTAATATCAATAACAGATTCATTAATCGCATTTTTTTCAGAAGCGACAACTAGCCCCATAATTTCAACCCCATCAGGAGTATCATTATTTGATGTTAATGTAAATTTAACATCATGCTTATGCGTTAAGGTGATGTATGGGGCTAATATATTCTGATCAATTGTACCATTAAGTAGAACATGATAGTCGGGATGTTCAAGTAGTTCTTTTTCAAATCCAGCCATATTTTTAGATGCTGTTACCTCAGCAACAGTCATTGCTAGGCTGACCCGCTCTCTAAATGTCCCTAAGTACTTTCTTTGTTCATCGGGATGAAGTTGAGGTGTTCCGTAAAGGCCAGATTGAAGATGTGGATCTAAGTTATTTTCAGTCATGGAGTTGACCACCTTTCAGTAAGTTATGAATTTAGCATACCATGTTTGATACAAAAGGAGAGAGCGAAATGTTTATAAAAGATGATTTTTTAATTTTTAAAGATCAAACATTAGACGGACGATTAAAAAAAATAAAGACAATTATTGATCCCAAATTCGAAAAGGTGGGAGCTGAACTACTACCTTTTTTAGAAGAACAATTAGGAATTAAAATGTATTTGCACATTGCAAAACATGCTAGAAGATCAAAAAATCCACCGCCTGATACTTGGATGGCTTTTAGCGAGAATAAACGTGGCTATAAAATGATGCCACATTTTGAAATTGGTTATTGGGATGATCGGTTATTTATCTGGTTATCTGCATTAGCAGATATTAAAGACAAAAGCTTGTATGAAGAGGGCGTTTCTGAATCAATAATAATGATTCAGAAACTAGAAGATACTTTCGTGTGGTCAGTGGATCATACAAATAAAGAGACGGGTACTTTAGCAAACACAATAACACTTACTGATAGTCAAAAGTGGAGTAGTGTACAAACTAAAGAACTATTGATTGGACAGAATTTAGCTATTGAAGATGAGTTTTTTAGCTTAAATGAATATAAACAACTAAACGACTTGAAAAATACATTACTGCCACTAATTGAAATCTATAAAATATGGACAAAAAAAACATCTCATTAAGAATGAGATGTTTTTTAATTTGAAATTATAATTTGTTGTAGTATTCAACGATAAGTGATTCGTCGATATCTGCTTCAAGTTCTTCACGTTCTGGTAAACGAGTTAATGAACCCTCTAATTTATCAGCATCAAATTGTACGAATTGTGGACGGCCAACTAATGCTTCCATTGCGTCTTTAACAATTTGTAAACTCTTTGATTTTTCACGTAATGAGATTACTTGACCGATTTCAACTGCGTATGAAGGAATATCAACGCGGTTGCCATCAACAGTAATGTGACCATGGTTTACCAATTGACGAGCTTGGCGACGAGTAGAAGCCAAACCTAAACGATAAACAACGTTGTCTAAACGACCTTCAAGTAAGATCATGAAGTTAACACCATGTTTACCTTCGCGAATTGTACCAGCTTTAATAAATAAGTTAGCAAATTGACGTTCTGATAAACCGTACATCATACGAAGTTTTTGTTTTTCTCGTAATTGTAAACCATATTCTGATAATTTACGGCGATTGTTTTGACCATGATCACCGGGTGCATAAGGACGACGAGCTAATTCTTTACCAGTACCTGTTAAAGAAAGACCTAATCGACGTGAAACTTTCCAACTTGGGCCAGTATAACGTGACATATATAAATTCCTCCAATATTTGTTTTGGAGTAAAATAATCCTTTGTGAACTTAGTATTCGTGCAGTTTGTTTTGCAATGTTCACCTTTGCAGCTGAAAGGGTACTAATTGAACCAAGACAATTGGGCAACAAACTGTTGACGAGCTTACCGTCCACCGCTGCATTATTTTACACAAGACTCATCATACTGTCTTTTTAAACTAATGTCAATTTGTTTTCACGTTTGTTTACATAATAAAAAGAATGTATATAATTAATAACATTAATTTCTATAAATAATAGATAAAAGCTAGTGAACGCTTTAAAGGTCTATGATATAATGATTAGAAGCATAAAATTTGAATGTGAAAAGTAAATATAAATTTTAGTAAGCTAAAGGCGGGATTAGGATATGACACAGATTTTTGTTGGAATAATAGTAGTAGCCATTATTATCTATGCAACAGCGTTTTTTCTTCAGAAACGCAATGAAAAAAAATTCGAAACATTTCGTGATCAAGTAAAGGTTATTGCTCATTCTGAAGTTGAACAACAGCTTCAGTTAACGAAGGATTTGGGGTTAACAGGTGAAAGTCTTAAAACATTTTCAGCATTACAATCAGACTTTAAAGAAGTGCAAAATGCAAAATTGCCTAAAATTTCGACACAAATTAATGAAGCATATGAAGCAAACTCGAAATATCAATTTCTTTCTAACCGTCAATTAGCGGCAGAAATAGAAGTAAAATTAATTTCAAGTGAAAAAACACTTAAAGGGATTGAAAAAGCATTAACGTCGTTGAAAGAAAGTGATGAAAGTAATCATCAAGCTGTTGATTCACTTGAAAAAAAATATCAGGATTTACGTAAAACATTATTATCAAAGAACTTTTCGTATGGACCTAGTATCGATAAACTTGAGGATAAACTAACTGGTCTTGAAGATGATTTTGACCGTTTTTCAACATTAACGAGTGCTGGAGATCATGATACGGCTGAAAAAGTTTTAAGTAAGTTAAGAGAAGATACAACTTCGTTAGAAAAGATTCTTGATGAGATTCCACCACTATATAAAAGTTTGAAGAACGAATTTCCAGATCAACTTGCTGAATTACAATCTGGTTACATGAAATTAACGGATGAAAATTATAATTTTCCAGTGGGGGATGACATCCCTAAACAAATAGACGAAATTCAAACACGTGTTGACGAAACATTACTTAAATTAGAGAACCTAGAAGTAGCGTCAACAATTGTTGCAGTTAATGACATGGCTAATCAAATTGATTATTTATATGATGTTATGGAAAAAGAGTTGGCCGCAAAAGATAAGATAGAAAAGCAAGAAGAAAGTTATCGTAAATTCATTGATCATGCTGAAAAACAAAGTCAAATGCTTTTAGTTGAATTAGATAGATTGGGTCAAAATTATGAATTAAGTCATAATGAATTAGAAGACGCGCAAAAATTAAATCAACAAATTAGGGACATTGATGCACAACATGATACTGATAAAGCGGTTATTGATTCTGGTGAAGCAATTTATAGCGAGATGGCTGAGCGAGTTGAACAAAACTCTAAGTTGTTAGAAAAAATTGAATCTGAACAACAAAAAATTGATGCTAGTATTCAGGATTTACGTAGCAATGAAAAAAAGGCCAGCGCAACAATTCAAAGATTTGATATTGAATTACATCAAATTAAAAGACAAGTTGAACAGGTTAATCTTCCAGGACTACCTAATGATTACTTAGATTTTTTCTATGTTGTTAGTGATGAAATTGAAGAAGTTGAAGTAGCAATTGGTAAATTAAGAATTAACATTGAAAAAATTGCAAAACAAATTATCGATATTGAAGCAGATCTTGAAAGTTTAGAAGATAAGACACACGATCTTATTGATAGTGCATCGTTATCTGAGAGTTTACTACAATATGCGAATAGATTTAGAAATTCGAATGAAGAGATTGCAATTGCATTTGAAAAGGCAAAGCAATTATTTAATAATGATTTTAATTATGCAGCTAGTTTGGAAACAATTGCGACTGCATTAGATAAAGTAGAGCCTGGTTCATATAAAAAAATAGAGAAACAATATTATGATAATATGGAAGACAGCTTTGAAATTGAATAGTAACTATATTAAGTGGGGACTAGGGCATTAATTTGTTCAGTCGCCACTTTTATATTCTATAAAGAAACACCAGGGATGAATAAAAAGTGTCAATCTGGTACGAAGTATATTATAATGAGAAAAGTATTTTTCAGAAAAGAAGGTAACTAATGATTTATTTTGATAATAGCGCAACAACAAAAATAACGCCCGAAGTTTTAGATACATATAATAAAGTTAGTGACCAAGTATGGGGTAATCCATCTAGCCTAAATAACTTAGGTGAGATAGCTCATAATTTATTAGAGCAGTCACGCCAACAGATCGCAAGCTTATTAAATGTATTTGAAGATGAAATATTATTTACTGGAAGTGGAACTGAAGGTGACAATTGGGTAATTAAAGGAACGGCTATGGCAAAAATGAACCATGGTAAGCACTTAATTACGACAACCGTTGAGCATCCTGCTGTTATGAATACAATGGCTCAGCTGGAACAGCTTGGTTTTGAGGTTACCTATTTGCCAGTTGATGATGAGGGGCGAATTAGTATTGATGATTTAAAGGCTGCTTTGAGATCTGATACTATTTTAGTTTCAGTTATGGCAGTTAATAATGAAATTGGAACCATTCAGCCTTTAGTTGAAATTGGGGACGTACTAAAAGATTATCCAACAGTTCATTTTCATGTGGATGCTGTTCAAGCCATTGGTAAAGGTGTGCAAGAAGCTTTTATGAGTGACAGAGTAGATTTTGTAACGTTCTCTGGGCATAAATTTCATGCGCCACGTGGAGTAGGGTTTATTTACAGTAAAAGAGGTCGTCACATTGAACCACTTCTTACAGGTGGTGGACAAGAACATAACTTACGTAGCGGAACTGAAAATGTACCTGCAATTGCTAGCATGGCAAGAGCATTGCGATTATTATTAACAGATGAAACTAAGATGGTGATGAAACAAAAAGCTGTTAAAGAATTAGTTTTCAACCATATTAGTAAGTTTGATAAGATTACAACTTTTTCAAAATTACAATCAAATTTTGCGCCACATATATTGTGTTTTGCAATTGAGGGTGTTCGTGGCGAATCAATTGTTCATGCATTTGAAAGTGAAGGAATATATATTTCAACTACAAGTGCTTGTTCATCAAAGAAAAATCAAGCATCTGGCACATTATTAGCAATGAATGTGCCAGAACCGCTTGCTAAATCAGCCGTTCGAATCAGTTTTGATGGAAATAATACGCTAGAAGAAGCAAAAGAATTTAATCGTATTTTTGATATTTTGTATCATAAATTTGAAAAAATTAATTCTAAATAATGAGAGGATGTCGACATGCAATATACAGAGATAATGGTTCGTTATGGCGAACTATCAACAAAAGGAAAAAATAAGAGGAACTTTATTGATCGCCTAGGAACAAACGTTCGAAATAGTTTACATGGTTTTGATGATTTAGTTGTTAAAGCAAATCGTGATCGGATGCACATTAATTTAAACGGTGACGACAGCGAATTAGTTATGCAACGTTTATCACAGGTTTTTGGGATTCAAAATTTTTCACCTGCAATTCGCGTTGAACAAGATATGGATTTAGTTAAAGAAACAGCTGTAGCAATGATTAGTGAGCAATTTGTTGAAGGGACAACATTTAAAGTTAACACACGTCGTTCTGATCATGATTTTGAATTAGATACTAATGAGTTGAATGACGAACTAGGTGGCTGGATTTTAGATCACGTGCCTGGCATTACTGTTAAAATGAAACAGCCTGATATTATTTTACGTGTTGAAGTTCGTTCAAATGGGATTTTCTTATCTTCTGAAACGCGTCAGGGTGCTGGTGGTTTACCCGTTGGTACTGCTGGTAAAGGGATGTTAATGTTATCAGGTGGAATTGATTCGCCTGTTGCAGGGTACCTTGGTATGAAACGTGGTGTTTCAATGGAGATGGTTCATTTCTTCAGTCCACCATATACAAGTGAACAAGCTTTAGCTAAGGCTAAAGAACTAACAGTTAAATTGACACCTTATGTTGGAACGATTCAATTTATTGAAGTTCCTTTTACTGAGATTCAAGAGCAAATTAAACATGATGTACCAGAACCATATTTAATGACCATAACACGTCGTTTCATGTTACGTTTAACTGAAAAAATTGCCGAATTACGTGGTGGATTAGCAATCTTTAATGGAGAATCATTAGGCCAAGTTGCTTCTCAAACACTTGAAAGCATGGTTGCAATTAATGACGTTACAACAATGCCAATTATTCGACCAGTCGTTTCAATGGATAAAAATGAAATTATTGATGTTGCTAAAAAAATTGATACATTTGAACTTTCAATTAAACCATTTGAAGATTGTTGTACAATTTTTGCCCCACCAGCACCTAAAACAAAGCCTCGTTTAGACCGTTCAAGGGAATTTGAAGCTCGTTTGGATATCGATGGCTTAATGGAACGTGCATTGGCAGGTGTCAAGGTTAGCAAGATTCGTGTTGGCGAAGAATATTTAAATGAAAATAGTGAATTATTCGCAGAATTACTATAGTAGCACTTTAAAAGATTAGACAAATCGGTCTAATCTTTTTTTGTCCAATCAAATAAGTCGCTTCTTAAACAGTAATTGAGTAAGATAGAGATAAATAAAGAAAGGGTGGTCAATTATGAAAGTAACTCGTCATGGTAGTGAAATGGATACAGTTGGGGAAGCACCAAAAGTAGGGGAAGTTTTTCCTACAGTTAATGCGTACGATGAAAATGATCAAGTTGTAACATTACCTAAAAGTACAGGTAAAAAATTAGTATTAAGTGTTGTTCCAAGTATTACGACAAGTGTTTGCAGTATAGAAACAAAACGTTTTAATATGGAAGCAGATAATTTTAGAGATATCGAATTTATTACCGTATCTGATGATTCAAAAGAAGATCAAAAAAATTGGTGTGCCGCTGAGGGTGTAAACAATTTACAATTGCTTCATGCAGATAAGGGGAATTTTGCGAAAGTTACTGGATTAGATGTTCCGGAATTTGGTCATATGGCTCGAATGGTTTTCATTTTAGATGAAACTGGACATGTTATTTATGAAGAACTGGTTACGGAAATCTCAAATGAGCCAGACTACGCTAAACTACTTGAAGAATTAAAAAAATAAAATATTGACGATTTTCAGAATAAACGCTAAAATGTGACTACAGACAAAGAATGAGAACACCAGTCATTTCAGAGATAAAATGCTAGGCTGAAACATTTTAATTAGACATTATGGTGGTAGCTCAGGAGTCGTTATTCTGAAATTAAGTAGGAATAACCGGACATTATTGTTCGTTAAAAAGTAATTAAGAGGGGTTAAAACCCAATTTAGGTGGTACCACGGCACTGTCGTCCTAAAACAGAAATGTTTTTTGATGACGGTGTTTTTTTATGCCTAAAATAAAATTGATAGATGAAAAGGAGAACTCATGACAAAAGAAGTTGAATTATCAACAAAATATGATCCAAGTCAGGTTGAACCTGGCCGTTATGAAGAATGGTTGAAAAAAGATTTATTTAAACCTAATGCTAATCCAGAAGCAAAACCTTATTCAATCGTTATTCCACCGCCTAATGTTACTGGTAAATTACATTTAGGCCATGCTTGGGATACAACATTACAAGATATTTTAATTAGACAAAAAAGAATGCAAGGCTTTGATACGCTTTGGTTACCAGGAATGGACCATGCTGGAATTGCAACACAAGCAAAGGTTGAAGCTAAACTAGCTGAACAAGGTGTGACGCGTTATGATTTAGGCCGTGAGAAATTTGTACAACAAGTTTGGGATTGGAAAGATGAATACGCTGATGTTATTCATAAGCAATGGGCTAAAATGGGATTATCACTCGATTATAGTCGTGAACGTTTCACATTAGATGACGGCTTGTCAGATGCCGTAAAAAAAGTCTTTGTTAATTTATATAATAAAGGATTAATCTATCGTGGCGAATACATTATTAATTGGGATCCTAAAGCAAGAACCGCTTTATCAGATATTGAAGTCATTCATCAAGATGATGAAGGTGCTTTTTATCATGTTAAATATCCATTCGCTGATGGTTCTGGATTTATTGAAATAGCGACAACACGTCCAGAAACGATGATGGGCGATGTCGCTGTTGCTGTTCACCCTGATGATGATCGTTACAAAGATATTGTTGGTAAAAAAGTCATTCTACCACTTGTTAACAAAGAAATTCCTATTATTACAGATCATTATGTTGATATGGCATTTGGGACAGGGATGGTTAAAATAACACCTGCTCATGATCCTAATGACTTTGAAGTAGGTAATCGCCATGACTTACCTCGTATTAATACAATGAATGAAGATGCAACAATGAACGAAAATGCTGGTAAATATGTTGGCATGGACCGTTTTGAAGCACGTAAAGCAATTGTTAAAGATCTTGAAGCTGAGGACTTAATGATTAAGATTGATCCAATTACACATAGTGTTGGTCATTCTGAAAGAACTGGCGTTCAAGTTGAGGCCCGTTTATCAACACAATGGTTTGTTAAAATGAAACCACTCGCAGAAGAAGCTTTGAAATTCCAACAAGGGGATGACAAAGTTGGATTCGTCCCAGAACGATTTGAAAATACATTTACACAGTGGATGGAAAATGTTCATGATTGGGTTATTTCACGTCAATTATGGTGGGGACATCAAATCCCAGCTTGGTATCATAAAGAAACTGGCGAAATGTACGTTGGTGAGGTTGCACCAACTGATATCGAAAATTGGGAACAAGATAATGATGTCTTAGATACGTGGTTTTCAAGTGCTTTATGGCCATTTTCAACAATGGGTTGGCCAAATACTGATGCACCTGATTTTAAACGTTATTTCCCAACTAATACGCTTGTCACAGGATATGATATTATCTTCTTCTGGGTATCACGAATGATTTTCCAAAGCTTAGAATTTACAGATGAACGTCCATTTGAACACGTTTTGATTCATGGATTAATTCGTGATGAGAATGGCCGTAAAATGAGTAAATCACTTGGTAATGGGATTGATCCAATGGACGTTATTCAAAAGTATGGAGCAGATGCACTTCGTTGGTTCCTATCTAATGGATCTGCACCAGGACAAGATGTTCGTTTTAGTTACACTAAAATGGATGCTTCTTGGAACTTTATTAATAAAATTTGGAATGCTAGTCGATTTGTTATTATGAATTTAGATGGTGTGGATAAAATTGAATTACCAGCTAAATCAGAATGGCAGCTTGCTGACAAATGGATATTAAGCCGATTAAATACAACTGTTTCTGAAGTTACACGCTTATTTGATGTCTTTGAATTTGGTGAAGCTGGTCGTGCTCTATACAATTTCATCTGGAATGACTTCTGTGATTGGTATATTGAAATGAGTAAAGAAAATCTTAATGGTGAAGATCTGACAGTTAAGCAAAATACACAACAAATTTTGGCTTATGTTTTAGATCAAACATTGAAATTGCTTCATCCAATTATTCCATTTGTAACTGAAGAACTTTGGTTAACAATGCCTCATGAAGGGGAATCAATTGTTGTTGCAGATTACCCAGTGGTTCATCCAGAATTTGAAGATGAACAATCAGTTATTGATATGAACAATTTAATTGAATTAATTCGTGCTGTTAGAAATAATCGTGCAGAAGTAAATGCACCTATGTCCAGTGCAGTTGATTTATTGATTAAAACAACTGATGAAAAAACAAAGATTATTTTTGAAGACAATCAAGAATTTATTCAACGATTCTGTCATCCTAAGGAACTTCAAATCAGTTCAAATGTTGTTGCTCCTAAGCTAGCAATGACGTCTGTAATTACGGGAGCAGAGATTTATATGCCACTTGCTGAACTAATTGATTTGAATGACGAAATTGTTCGTTTGGAAAAAGAAGTTAAAAAACTTGATGTTGAAGTTGTGCGTGGAACTAAAAAATTAGGCAATGAAAAGTTTGTTGCTAGTGCACCTGAGGCAGTAGTTACAAAAGAAAAAGAAAAATTAGCAGATTACCAAATTAAATTAACAGCAACTAAGGAAAGAATTTCTGATTTAAAAGCAGAAGTTTAATCTAACAAAATAGACTTATTTCGGGTACAATATACCTGAGATAAGTCTATTTTTTTTAGAAAGCGGGACGGAAAATTGATCACAACTTACGAAGAGGCACTCAATTTTATTCATGGGCGAACAAAATTTAAAAAAAGTCCATCTTTGAATAGAATGCGAGCATTTATGGAACGCTTAGATAACCCACAAGGTAATATCGCGATGATTCATGTTGCTGGAACGAATGGAAAGGGCTCAACAGTTGCATTTTTACGTGAATTATTAATTGCACAAGGGTTGAATGTAGGAACTTATACTTCACCATTCATTGTTAAATTTAATGAACGTATTTCCTTAAATGGACAGATGATTGATGATACCGCCCTTTTACATTTAGTAAATGTCGTGAAACCAGTTGTTGATCGAATGGATATTGAACTAGCCGATTTTGAGGGGGGACCAACTGAATTCGAAATTATTACTGCAATGATGTTTGTATACTTTGGCAGCATAAATCCTGTAGATATTGTAGTTGTTGAAACGGGCTTAGGCGGGAAGTATGATTCAACTAATATTATTGATCCAATTATTTCAGTTATTACAACAATTGGTCTAGATCATATGAAAATATTAGGTAATACAATTGAAAAGATAGCGCAACAAAAAGCAGGTATCATTAAACGTAATCGGCCTATTATCGTTGGTAGAGTAACTGATGAAGTCTTTAGCGTGATTAATAATGAGGCTAAATTAAAAAATAGTCCTATTTTTCGATTAGGAGTGGATTTTAATGCTAAATCTGAGGGAACAAAATCATCATGGGAAGAAATTTTAACGTATACGTCGAATAAATTGAATATTAAACAACTTTCTGTGCCATTATTAGGTGAATTTCAAGATGAAAATGCAGCAACAGCAATTGCTACTTTTGAGAAGGTTGCTGAAATTCAGGGATGGGCCATTAGTCCTAAATCAATTAGGCAAGGTATTTCAGAGACACGATGGCCAGGACGTTTTGAAAAAGTAAATGATGAACCGTTAGTTATTTTAGACGGTGCGCACAATAGCGCAGCAGTGGATCGGATTACGCAGTTGCTTAAAACGCATTTTCAAGATAAAGAAATCACAATTATTTTTGCAGTACTAGCGGATAAGCAAGGCAAACAAATGCTGGAAAAATTAGCTGCAGTTCCTCATGTACGAGTTATACTAACTCAATTTTCAGGGCCACGTCTAGTAAGCAAAATAGATGATTTCAACGTTAATAAGTTTGATAATGTCTCCATTCAAGAAAGTTGGAAAGAGGCATTAGTTCAAAGTGTTGGCGAAATGTCTTCTGATGATTTATTACTTGTGACAGGATCGTTGTACTTTATTTCGGAGGTTCGTAGTTATTTTGTATCAGAATAATTTAAATAAGTGAATTTCTCGTATTTAATAAAAAATAGGAGGAATCACCATGTCACTTATTTCTAGTTGCTCAAATGAATATCTACTGGAACAAATCCAAAAGTATCAATGTGATAATTTATCAGATAAAGAGCTTTTGACGGTTGTTTTTAGTTTATTATTAACGAACCCTAATGATGTTGGAAAGTGTGTTAATAATTTTTCTTCACGTTACCAATCTTTAAGCCAACTAAAAAAATGTTGTTTAAAAGATTATCAGTTATTGATGGATGGGAATAATCAGTCTACAGCATTACAATTACAAGCTATTGTTACACTGGGAACACGAATCAACAGTGAACCTCATTTTATTTGTGGACAAATCTGTTCAAGTCATGATGCTGGGGTTAGAATGGTTGCTGAGTTAGGTGGATTAAACCAAGAGTTTTTAATTGGATTATTCTTGGATACAAAAAATCAAATTGTAAAACAAGAGACATTGTTCATTGGAACTTTGAATTCAGCAACGGTCCATCCAAGAGATATTTTTGCAGTTGCATTAAAATATGGTGCAGCTAAAATTATATTGGTCCATAATCATCCGAGTGGGCATGTGACACCATCTAAGAATGATATTATTTTCTCTAAAAGAGTTGAAAAATGTGGTATTCTTATGGGAATTGAGCTGTTAGATCATATTATTTCGGGTAATACTAAATATCTTAGTATGAAAGAAGAGGGCGTCCTTTGATTATCAAGGGTGCTCTCTTGTTCTATGAAATTAGATATGATAAACTTAATAAGATTATGGATTCAAAATTAATTACCTTATAATAATTTAAGATAAACTTAATAAAAATTAGTAAATATTGAATGAAATCTCACTTTTGATTATGATATAATGTAAATACTACGAATAAAAGCGCCTAGAAGGCTGACGATGAAGGGAAGAAAGACTGTGTTTGGATTTGGAACAAAGAATATAGGAATTGATTTAGGAACAGCTAATACAATCGTGTATGTTGAGGGAAAAGGTATTGTTTTACGTGAACCTTCAGTCGTCGCTAAAAATGTTAAAACTGATGAAATTGTTTCTGTTGGAGAAGATGCTCGTGCAATGATCGGTCGTACACCAAGTAGCATTGTGGCTATTCGCCCAATGAAAGACGGTGTAATTGCTGATTATGACACAACAGTTGCTATGATGAAATATTACATTCAAAAAGCTTTAGGTAAATCTGCAGGTAAACCTTATGTAATGGTATGTGTTCCTAGTGGCGTTACAGAAGTTGAAAAACGTGCCGTTATTGATGCAACTCGTGTTGCCGGTGCGCGTGACGCCTACGTTATTGAAGAACCATTTGCTGCAGCAGTCGGCGCTGGATTACCAGTGATGGATCCAACGGGTAATATGGTTGTTGATATCGGTGGTGGAACAACAGATGTTGCTACAATTTCATTAGGTGGTATTGTTTCAAGCCGTTCTATCAGAATGGCTGGCGATAAATTGGATGAATCAATTGTGTCATATATTCGTCAAAACTTTAATTTATTGATTGGTGAAAGAACAGCTGAACAATTAAAAATGGACGTTGCATCTGCATCAGTTAAAGATGCTGCATCAATTGAAGATACAACTATCAGAGGACGTGATTTGATTACGGGTCTTCCTAAAACAGTTACTGTAAAAGCAACTGATATTGCAGTTGCTATTCAAGAATCTATTGCTGAAATCATTACTGCTATTAAGGAAACATTGGAAGAAACTTCTCCAGAAATTGCTGCTGATGTGATTGACCATGGTATTGTATTAACAGGTGGTGGTGCATTATTAAAAAACCTATCAGAAGTTATTTCTGAAGTTACAAAAGTGCCTGTTTTTATTGCTAATGAACCACTCGACTGTGTTGCAATTGGTACAGGTGAATCATTAAAAAGTATCGACGTCATGAAGAAAAGATAGATTTTAAAAATCACATAAGCTAAAAATGAAGAGGTTGGTGGTTTATTTATCCAGCCTCTTAATTTTTTAGTTAATTATAAGGTAAGTGGAGGATAGCGAACATGCAGAAATTTTTTTCAAATAGAAGACTAATCATCATTTTAATAGCCATTATTGTGAGTTTTAGTTTAATTTCATTTTCAGTTTCCGTTAGAAATAAAAAATCAACACCACCGCTCATTCAAGAATTTGGTAATGATGTTGTTGGTCTATTTGATAGAGCAGTTAGTTATCCTGCAAATGGCTTAAAAAGTTCAGTTATTGGTATTTCTGATCTTTTAAATACATATCAAGAAAATCAAAAATTAAAAAAACAAGTTGATAAATTAGCACAAGTTCAAGTGGAATCAGACACTGTTAAAAATGAGAATAAACAGCTGAAAAAGGAATTAAAATTGGACAGTACATTGACTGATTATACTTCAATTAATGCATCTGTTTTAACGCGATTACCTTCTGGTTGGCTAAATCAACTTGTGATAAGTAAAGGTAGTGCGTCTGGTGTTAAAAAGAACGCACCAGTGATGGCTGGTTCTGGATTGATTGGTCGTGTTATAGAAGTTAATAAAACAAATAGTAAAGTTGAATTAATATCGACTACTAATGATTCTGCTAATAGATTTGCAGTTCAAGTAAATAATTCAAACGATGATATTATTAATGGTTTAATTACTGACTATGATAAAACAGATAATTTATTAATTATGGGTCAAATTACTTCTAAGAAAGCCTTGAAAAAAGGTGATTCTGTTGTCACATCTGGTCTTGGAGGCACAACACCAAAGGGTTTAAATGTTGGTGTTGTGTCTAAAGTTGAGCAAGGTGATTATGGACTTGCTTCTAAAATTTATATCAAACCTGCAGTTGATTTGAGTGACCTAACGGTTGTAACAGTTGCTCAGACGTTGGATTAGAAGGTGAGATTAGATGAGAAATAAAAATAGACAGTATATTTTTCCGTTAGGACTTATTATTTCCTTTTTTTTGGATGGTACAATACAATTTGTTTTTATGGAACAGTTACAATCACAAACGACTATCATGGTTAGTCACCTGTTGTTGTTATGGTTGATAATGGGTATCTTTTACTCAGATAATAAGCATCTTGAATTATGGGCGTTTGGTGTTGGTCTAGCATTTGATAGTTATTATGCCGGTATTTTGGGTATTTATATGATTTTGTTACCATTAATTGTTTATTTAACTAAAATAGCATATCAATATTTCGAACCATCTTTTATTGTGATATTACTCATTTATTTTATTGATTTGGCAGTTTTAGAAGTTTCGTATTATGCAGTCAATGAGATGATTGGATTTGCTAATGAATCTGTAACAACATTCGTTAGTACTTCGTTTGGACCAACTTTAGCTTTTAATCTGGTGGTATTTATTATTTTGTACTATCCAATATCAAAATTAATGAATTTAAGTAACCGATATAATTAAAATTCAGGGGTGAACGTAGATGCAAGGTGTTATTTTAAAAGGTTATAAAGATGGTTATGAAATTATTCTTAAACAGGATTTCGGATTTGATAAAATTTTGGTTGAACTTAGAGAATTATTTAATAATTTAAGTGCTGAAAAAAAGAATGCTGATGAAACGGTTATTTCGTTTGATATTAAAACAGAAAATCGATTGTTTTCAGCAGATGAAAAGCAAAAAATCGAAAAAATTATTTCTGAATACCGTAATTTTAAAGTACACAAAATCGAATCTGAAGTAATGACCATAGAAGATGCTAATATTTTAAAAGAAAATGACAACGTTCATTTATGCTATCTAACAATTCGAAGTGGACAAATAGTTGATTTAAAAGGTGATATTTTATTTTTAGGTAAATTACATCAGGGTGGTCAATTACGAGCTGCTGGTAATATTTTTGTTATGGGTGAAGTTCAAGGTGTCATTCATGCTGGATTTAACAATAATACAGATAGCATTATTGTGGGCGATGTTTCAGCTGCTTCACAAGTACGAATTGGTGAATTAGTTGATATTATAGATGATGAAAAAGTAACAAACAGTCAAGATACTGTAATCTATGTTAATGATTTACATATTATAGATTATGGCAATCGAGATGAATTAAAGTCACTTCGACCAAAATTATTTAATCATGCTGGAGGATATTAAAGATGGGAAAAGCAATTGTTGTAACATCTGGTAAAGGTGGTGTTGGTAAAACAACATCATCTGCAAATATTGGAACTGCATTAGCACTTCTTGAAAAAAAGGTTGTTCTAATGGATTTAGATATTGGTTTGCGTAATTTAGACGTTGTTTTAGGTCTTGATAACCGTATCTTATTTGATATTGTAGACGTAGCTGAGGGTCGTGCACGGTTACACCAAGCACTCATTAAAGATAAGAGATTTAACGAATATTTATACTTATTACCTGCTGCACAAAATACTGATAAATCAGCATTAGTTCCTGAACAAGTAAAAGCAATTGTTGATGAATTAAAAGAAGAGTTTGACTATGTTATTATTGATTGCCCAGCTGGAATTGAGCAAGGTTTTATGAATGCTATTGCTGGTGCAGATATGGCTATTATTGTAACAACGCCTGAAATTTCTGCGGTTCGTGATGCAGATCGCGTGGTAGGTTTATTAGAGCAAAATCCATTATTACAACAACCAAAATTAATTATTAATCGTATCCGTCGTCAAATGATGGAAGATGGTCAAGCAATGGATGTTGATGAGATTACACGTCATTTGTCTATTGATTTATTAGGAATTATTGTTGATGACGATGCTGTTATTAGTACATCAAATCATGGTGAACCAATTGTTTTAGATTCTAAAAATCCAGCTGGATTAGGTTATCGTAATGTAGCACGTCGACTACTAGGGGAAACAGTGCCCTTGATGACAATAAAACAGCCTCAAAAAGGTTTTTGGAAAAAAATGGGTTCATGGTTTAAGAAAGACTAATTCTTGACAATGTTAATGACAGTATGCTAAATTATTATCAATTAAGAAAAACGTTGAACAGAAGATTAAGGCTTAAACAAACTTTTAAAGAGAGTATCGATTGCTGAAAAGATACAGTTCTTAAGTCTGAAACACATCTGCGAGTTGATTTCCTAAACTAGTTAATTAGGGAAGTCCGGGATAAGCCCGTTATAGCTGTAGTTTAATAAACTCGTTAAGATTAAATTTGTGAGAATTTAATGATGTTTGAGGTGGTACCGCGATTCGTCGCCCTCTATAGTCAATAATGACTATAGAGTTTTTTTATACTCATTTTTATTAATCTACATAAGTTATTTTTCGTGAGAAAAATATGAATTTGAGGTGGCACCACGGCTATCGTCCTCTTGAGTCAATTTGATTTGGCTTGAGAGGATTTTTTTATTTAACTAAAGGGAGATAATGTAATGACTTATATATTAGAAATTTTGCCATCATTAATAGATGGTGCTAAATTAACGTTAGAAATATTTTTTTGGACGATCATTGGATCGATTCCACTTGGTTTAATTGTCGGATTAGGATTAATTTCAAAAATAAAACCAATTAAGTATTTTTTGAATTTTTATGTTTGGTTAATGCGAGGAACACCACTGCTACTACAATTAATTTTTGTGTTTTATGGACTACCAACACTACAACAGTTCCATATTCATATTGTATTCGGTCGATACGATGCGGCATTATTTGCATTTATTTTGAATTATGGTGCGTATTTTGCTGAAATATTTAGGGGTGGATTGCAATCGATTCCTAAAGGTCAATATGAAAGTGCAAAGGTATTGCGTCTATCATATTGGCAAACTATTAGGACAATTATTATTCCACAAGTGTTCAAGATCGTTTTACCTTCAATTGGAAATGAAATTATTAATTTAGTTAAAGATTCAAGTTTAGTATATGTTATTGGGTTAGGCGATTTATTAAGAGCCGGTAACGTAGCGACGAGTCGTGATGTAACACTCGTCCCACTATTGATGGTTGGGGCAATCTATCTGTTATTAACAGCTATATTTACACTTGTCTTGAAGAAAATTGAAAAACATTATAGTTATTACAAATAAGGAGTAATTCTATGCTAGAGTTAAAAAATATTAAAAAGTATTATGGAAAACGATTAATTTTAGATGATATTAATTTAACAGTTAATGATGGTGAAATTGTTAGTATTGTTGGTCCATCTGGTGGTGGAAAAACGACTTTATTGAGATGTATTAGTGGGTTAGAATCAATTGATTCTGGAGATATTCTAATTGATGCCTCACCATTTGATCCATATCGTAATAATACGAACGAAAGTGTTATTGGGGTAGTATTCCAGGAATTTCAATTATTCCCTCATCTTTCAGTGTTAGATAATATAACGTTAGCTCCAAAATTAGTTTTAAATCGTAATAAAGTCCAGGCCGAGGAAGAAGCACAAAAATTATTAGATCGCTTATCTCTCGGAAATAAAGGGCATTTATATCCTTACCAACTTTCAGGTGGGCAGAAACAACGAGTTGCAATTGCACGTGCATTAGCGATGAATCCTAAAATCTTGTGTTATGATGAACCAACTTCAGCACTTGATCCAGCACTACGCCAGGAAGTAGAGAATTTAATATTATCGTTGAAAGTAGACGGAATGACTCAAATAATAGTGACACATGATGTACCATTTGCTGAAAATATTGCGGATAAATTATTAAAAGTTAAGCCGCTAGAAGATTAGAGGATAATAAATGAATCAATTAGAAAAAAAAATTGTTTTTACAATATTATTTATGATGATGTTTATAGGATTAGCTGGCTGTAGCAATAGTAGCCAATCAATGAATTCGGTTGATAGTTGGAAATCAATTCAAAAAAAGGGTACCGTTGTTATCGGAATTGATGATAGTTTTGTGCCAATGACATTCAGACAAAAAGATGGTAGTTTAGTAGGATATGATGTTGATTTAGCAAAAAAAGTTTTTGAAAAATATGATATTCAAGTTGATTTCCAAACAATTGATTGGTCTATGAAAGAAACGGAATTAAAAAATGGGACAATTGATTTAATCTGGAATGGGTATACAAAAACAACTGCACGTGCTAAGAATGTTGCTTTCAGTCGTACATATTTAACGAACAAGCAAGTATTAGTAACAAAAAAATCAAGTGAAATTAATTCTTTTTCTGATATGAAACAAAAAATTTTAGGTGTTCAAAGTGGTTCAGCTGGATTTGATAGCTTAAATTTGCATCCAGATATTTTAAAAGATAATATTAAAGATAAAGAACCTGTTCAATATGATTCATTTGATAATGCTTTTATCGATTTAAATGCAGATAGAATTCAAGGACTTTTAATTGATGATGTCTATGCGAACTACTTTATTAAGCATCAGTCGAATTCAAATGCATATAACGTGATAAATGGTAATTTTAAAACTGAAGATTTTGCGGTAGGTATGCGAAAATCTGATACAACAATGCAATTAAAAATTAATAGGGCAATAACAGAGTTGCAAAACAAAGGTTATCTAAAAGAATTAAATCAAAAATGGTTTGGTGAAAATAATAATATTCAAAATAATTAATTTTGGAGGGACTATATGACATATGTAAATATTGGTGTGCTACTTGTTTTTTTATTGAACTTGTTAGCGGCAATTGTGACCGTCTTTAGAGAAAAACGTGATATTGCTGCAACATGGGCATGGCTTCTTGTCTTGATAGGTATACCTATTTTTGGATTTTTAATTTATCTTTTTTTTGGTAAGAAAATTTCAAAAGAAAAAATATTTGATATTAAAACACAGGGTCGTATGGGTGTTGACCAATTAGTAGATCAACAAAAAGAAGAATGGGCCAGAGGAGAATTAACAACAAGCGGTAAATATACTGATGATGTAAACGAAATCATGCATATGTTTTTAGAAATAGAGAAATCTATTTTAACTAAGAAGAATGAGGTTCAGTTATTTATTGATGGGCATGATAAGTTTAAGACGTTATTTCAAGACATTCGTAAAGCTAAACACCATATCCATGTTGAGTATTATGCATTCGAAGATGGGCATATTGGAAATGAACTATTGACGTTACTTGAAATGAAAGCAAATGAAGGTCTTGAAGTTAGAATCATCTATGATGCATTGGGATCAAAGGGAACTACTAAAAAATTCTTCAAACATCTTGAGGAATTGGGCGGTAAAGCAGAAGCCTTTCTGGGTTCACATTTTTCATTTTCAAATCTTCGTTTGAACTTTAGAGATCATAGAAAGATTGTCGTTATTGATGGTAAAATCGGTTACATCGGTGGATTCAATGTCGGTGATCAGTATCTAGGTGAAAGTGAGAAATTTGGTAACTGGCGAGATACACATATTCGCGTATTTGGAAACGCTGTCGGATCACTACAAAGTAGGTTCATTATGGATTGGAATGCAACTGCGAGAAATAATCAGATTAATTACCAGTCAAGTTATTTTCCACAAACTGTTACAAAAGGTAAAGTTAACATGCAAATTGTTTCTAGTGGACCTGATTCAGAAATTGAACAAATAAAAAAAGGTTATATTAAGTTAATTAATTCAGCTAAAAAATATATTTATATTCAAACACCTTATTTAATTCCAGATGATTCTGTTATAGAAGCGTTAGATATTGCGGTATCTTCAGGCGTTCAGGTTAGAATTATGATTCCTTGTATGCCAGATCATGCCTTTGTTTATCGTGCTACACAGTATTATGCGAAAGATCTAACGAATATTGGTGTAGAAATTTATCAATACAACAATGGATTTTTACACGCTAAAACAGTTGTAATTGATGAAATGGTTGCATCCGTTGGTTCAGCTAATTTTGATTTTAGAAGTTTTAAGTTAAACTTTGAAGCGAATGCATTTATTTATGATGTAGGTGTGGCAAGCACACTTAAAACAATTTTTGAAACTGATATGGAACAAAGTAGTCTTTTAACGAAAAGGTATTTTAATGATCAATCACATTGGTTGAAATTTAAGCAACAGTTTTCAAGACTTCTTTCACCGATATTATAGGAATGGAAACGCTTGACGTTTTTCAGGATGTATGCGATATTATTAATCGGAGACCAACACAAAGGGGAGCCGATTAATTTTGGCTGAGAGTGAAGAAATTCAGACCCTTGGAACCTGTTTGTTAATGCAAACGTAGGAATTGTGTGTAGAAGATTAACACCTTCTTTGTGCTTGGTTTACTAAGTCAAAGGAGGTTTTTTTGTTGGAAAGAAAAAAATTATTGATATTACTAGAAGGGGTCGTTATGGCCGCTTTAGCAATGGCGCTATCATTTGTTCCTAATCCGCCAAATATTGATATTGCACTAGGTGTGTTACCTATTGTGGTATACAGTTTACGACGCGGATTAAAAATGGGATTAATTATTGGGTTACTATATGGTATATTACCTATTTTAATTGGAACTGCGTTTGTATTAACGCCGGTTCAGGCTATCTTAGAGTATCCAGTTGCTAATTTGGTACTAGGATTTTCTGGGTTATTCTCTGCTCGTTTTTTAAGTCAGTTGCGTACTAAAAATATGCGTGGTGCCATACAATCACTGACTTTTGCGATTTTAATAGCTGTATTTCTAAAATACAGTGCTCATTTTATGGCTGGTATCATTTTTTGGTCAAAATATGTTCAATGGGGGCTTTCTCCAGTTGTGTACTCAGCAGTTGTCAATGGTGGGAGTATGATTATTAACATGATTATTGCTACCTTGATACTTAGTATCATACTTAAAAAAAGTCCAGGAATCTTCCTAGCTAAATAGAATAGACAGAAAAAGACGGATATAATAATCCGCCTTTTTTTATAAAAAAGGTTCCTAGCTAATTAAGCTGGGAACCTTTAAAATTTTTATTTTTAAATTAAGCGATTGACATAACTGCGGTTAAAACGACACCACCGACTGTTACAAGAATCATTAACCACACGACAAACATTGTGATTTTTTGGAATGTAGATTTCTTTTTCTTCATGTTTTACCCACCCTCTCAAATCTAATAGTGTAACTATAACTTTTTTATAAGTAAAATGTCAACTTAAAAGTAGTCATTTTTCTTTAAATAATAAGCAGTTAATAAACAAATTATTAACGTGATTAATTGTAACCACCAGAATGAAAAATGAGTGTCTGCACCAGGAAGGGATACGTTCATGCCGAACATACCGCCAACGATTGTTGGTATCGTTAAAATAATCGTCATCGACGTTAAGACCTTCATGATAATATTTAAATTGTTTGAAATAACTGATGAAACCATTTCACCATAATTCTCTAATATTTTAGTTTGAATGCTTGTCATTGTTTCGGCTTGTTGGTTCTCGATTAAAACATCTGTGAGTAAATCATCAGTTGCCTTTTGTTTGAAATGCTCATTTGAGTCAACCATAGATTGAAGTACTGGATTATTTTTCTTTAAAGCAGCATCAAAATAAACTAAACTTTTTTGCATTGACATCATTTGATAATATTGCTCATTTTTAGTTGCTTTAGCAAGTGATTTTTCTAAATTTTCGGTTTCTTGAATGATAGATTTTAACGCAACGACAAAACTTTGTGATAGATACCAAAGTAATTTCAAAGTGAATTGATCCGATGTTATCGTTTTAATTTGATGAATTGGACTATCCGCGATAAATTTACTGATAAAATCTGGTTCACTATTTGAGACTGTAATTATTGCATCATCTGCTAAGATAATTGAAAAAGGAAACGTTTGGTATTCTAAGTAGCCTAGCGAGTTTCTAATGCGATGAGGGTACTGCATTAAGACTAAGTCAGGAACAATATTTTGAGACAATCCTTCAGTTCTTGAATTTTCTTGATCATCTGAAATAGCGGTCATATAGTCTCGTGGTATAGCATACTTTTTAATAAGTTCATTTATTTCTATTTCAGAAGGATTTGTAACGTTAATCCAACATGATTTACTGTATTCTTTTATTTTTTGAATTGTACCTAACTCAGTTGATGTATAATATTCTATCAATATCAAAGTCCCCTTTATTCGAATAACATAATACATAGTATACCAAATTTTTTAAGCTTTCGTTAATTCAGACATCTAGTTGTTAAGATTAGTTCAAATACGCTATAATAGTAAACATAACTGTAACCTAAATTGAAATATATGGTAGAATCATCTATAATATAAGACATTGATTTTTATGAAAATGAGGGATGAAAATATGTGTGGATTTGCAGGTGTATTGAGCGACAGACAAAAAAATACCAATGATGATTACGATAAAATTGTTCATAATATGACAAAAATGATTGTTCACCGTGGTCCTGATGATTCAGGTTATTTTAGTGATGATGATATAACAATGGGATTTAGAAGATTAAGTATTATTGATTTAGAAGGCGGACACCAACCACTTTCATATGAAAATGAACGTTACTGGTTAACTTTCAACGGTGAAATCTATAATTATATTGAACTACGTGAAGCATTAGTTGCTGATGGTTATGAATTTAAAACAGATTCTGATTCAGAAGTCATTTTAGGTATGTATGCTAAGTACGGTGCAGAAGCTGTTAAGCAATTCCGCGGAATGTTTGGATTTGTTATCTGGGATACGCAAGAAAAAACACTTTTTGCTGCCCGTGATCAATTTGGGATTAAACCATTTTATTACGCTATAGCAGATGACAATTTTTATTATGGTTCGGAAAGTAAAGCTATTTATAAAGTTTTAAAAAATAAGACATTTGATAAAGATGCACTTCAAGATTATATGACATTCCAATTTGTACCAGAACCAGAAACGTTAACTAAAGAAATTGATATGTTACAACCTGGACATTATTTAACGAAAAAATTAGGCGAGAAGCCAGTCATTACACGATATTTTTCTGCCGAATTTCATCCAGTAGTTCGTCCAGAAGAGACATATATTAAACGTATTAAAGACGTCTTAATTGATTCAGTTGATAAGCATATGCGTGCCGATGTACCAGTTGGTTCATTCTTATCTGGTGGAATTGATTCGTCTATTATTGTTGCTATTGCTAAAGAATTAAATCCAAAATTAGAAACAATTTCAGTTGGATTTGAACGTGAAGGCTATAGTGAAATAGATGTTGCGCAAGAAACCGCAGAAAAATTAAATGTCGCTAATTTTAGTTCTGTTATTACGGCTGAAGCATTTATGAAGGCTTTTCCACATTTTATTTGGAATATGGATGATCCCTTGGCTGATCCGGCTGCTGTGCCTCAATATTTCCTTGCTAAAGAGGCCAGAAAACGTGTTAAAGTTGCATTGACGGGTGAAGGTGCTGATGAACTATTTGGTGGTTACACTATTTATCATGAACCTGAATCATTAAAAGGATTTAAATACACTAAACCAATTAATGGTGCGTTGAATAAAATTGCTCAAATGATGCCTAAAGGGATGCGTGGACAAAGTTTCCTTCTTCGAGGCACGACACCAATGGAGGATCGTTACGTTGGTAATGCTTTTATTTTTAATGAAAAAGAAAAAGAAGCATTCTTTAAAGACTATAATAAAAATCATCCATTCCAAAGTATTACTGGCCAATATTATAATGCATCAAAAGATTACAATAAAATAGATCAAATGCAATTTATTGATATGCATACATGGTTAAATGGAGATTTATTGCATAATGCCGATCGTACAACAATGGCACACAGCATAGAATTGAGAACACCATTTTTGGATAAAGAAGTTTTTGCAGTTGCTTCTGAAGTGCCTGCAGATTTGAGAATTGCACATGGAACAACCAAGTATGCTTTACGCAAAGCTGCTGAAGGTATCGTTCCTGACCATGTTTTAAATCGTAAAAAATTAGGTTTCCCTGTGCCTATTCGTTTTTGGTTAAAAGACGAAATGTATGACTGGGCTAAACAAATTATTAATGATTCTCAAACAGATGAATTTTTTAACAAACAATATTTCATAGATTTATTGGATGAACATCGTGCTGGTGTTAGAGATAACTCCAGAAAAATATGGACTGTCTTAACATTTATGGTATGGCATCGTATTTACATTGAAAGTGACATATTAGAAGATAGTAAAACAGTAACAGAAAAAGCTAAATAATAAATAGTGGGAGTTCAAAATAATGACAATTATGGTTCAGAAGTTTGGTGGCACATCGGTTCAAGACGATGAGTCGAGACGAGCAGCTTTAAAACACGTAAAATATTCAGTTGATAAAGGGTATCAAGTCGTTGTCGTTGTTTCAGCAATTGGGCGTAAAGGTGCACCTTATGCAACTGATTCATTATTAGGACTTGTCGATGGAGAGCAATCATTACTTTCTAATAGAGAACTTGATATGATTGTTTCTGTTGGTGAAACTATTTCTGCCGCAGTTTTTTCTGAATTATTGAATAAGGAAGGCATTAAAGCTGCTGCTTTAACAGGGCAGGATGCTGGAGTTGAAACAACTGATGAATTTCAGAATGCTAAAGTAATTAACATTAATACTGATTTAATTGATGAGGCATTTAAAGATGCTGATGTTTTAGTTGTGACTGGGTTCCAAGGTGCTACAAGTAAAGGTCAAACGACGACTATTGGGCGTGGTGGAAGTGATACGACAGCTGCATTACTTGGAGCAGCATTAGATGCTGAACGTGTCGATATTTTTACTGACGTGTCAGGGATGATGACTGCCGATCCTAGATTAGTTACAAAGGCAAAATTTCTAGAAACAGTCAGTTATGAAGAAGTTGCAAATATGGCTCATGAAGGTGCGAAAGTTATCCATCCTCGTGCAGTGGAAATTGCGCAACAAGCCCATGTTCCAGTTCGGATTCGCTCAACTTGGCAAAGTCCTGAAGAGATGGGAACCCTTGTGACCGACCGAAACTTAGGTGTAAAGCATTATCGTAGTGTAACTGGTATTGCTCATGTGACTGGACTCAGTCAATTTACAATTAAAACAGTTAATCATGCTCCAAAAGATGTTTTTAATTTGATGTCCAATAATAATTTGAGCGTTGATTTTATTAATATCTCACCTGGCAAAGTCCTCTTTAATTTGTTCAATGATGATGAAAAAAAAGCTAAACAACTTTTAGTAGATGCTGGAATTGATGTCTCAGTGCTTCCAAACTGTGCGAAAGTTTCAATTGTGGGAGCGGGGATGACTGGAACACCAGGTGTTACGGCCAAAATTGTAACAGCACTAGCTGAGAAGGATATTAATATTCTTCAAACAACTGATAGTTATACGACAATTTGGATTTTAGTTCAACAGGACGATTTAAAAACTGCTGTTAATGCATTACATGATGTCTTTTTAAGCAGTATCTAAAAGGGGTAATTTATGAAACTTTTACCATTTTTTGGAACTTGGTATGGGTCGATAATTTTAATATTTGGATATATTCTAATTTTAACTTTACTTAAACGTATTTTACGTAAAAATTGGCCTAAACGGTTGCAAATCATTGATTTTTTACCACCATTACTTCTTTTATTGACACATATTTTATCAGTACGAGAGTTTAATTTATCGATTACACCATTTATAATATTTTCTTGGTGCTTAATTGGTATTGCTAGTGCGCTTATGTATGCGTATCGAGATGGAGAATTAATTTATGCAAAATTTTTCAAGACCATTTGGAAAATTACTGATATTTATATGCTTGGATGGTACCTCTTAATGCTTCTCTTTTTAGTACTATTTTAAGGATATCGTCCTACATTTTTAATTATAAGTAATGTAAAAAACACTTAATCTAAAAAGGATTGAGTGTTTTTTTGTATATTATCATTTAAAATCATAATATTGGGGAATTCAGTGGTGGAATGTGGGGCATTGTGGTAAAATTTAAATAGTTACTATGAAGGGGGGCTGTACACAATGTTTATGGGCGAATTTAAACACACTTTAGATACTAAAGGTAGATTAATTATTCCAGCTAAATTTCGTGAGGAATTAGGTGAGAAATTTGTTATTACTCGAGGTATGGATGGTTGTTTATTCGGATATACACAAACAGAGTGGACACTCCTAGAAGAAAAGCTTAAAACACTCCCTTTAACAAAAAAAGATTCACGGGCTTTTGTAAGATTTTTATATTCTGCAGCTACAGAATGTGAATTTGATAAACAAGGCCGTATTAATATTCCAGTTCCTTTAAGAACACATGCTGATTTAGAAAAAAAATGTGTGCTAGTAGGTGTTTCAAACAGATTCGAAGTATGGAGTGAAGATCGATGGAATAGTTTTTCAGAGAGTGCATCAGAAAATTTTGATGAAATTGCAGAAAATATGATTGATTTTGGATTTTAAATAACACGTATGAAAGGGGATAAAACTATGACGACATTTGAACATGAAACAGTACTACTAAATGAAGCAGTAGATGGGTTGGCTATTAAACCAGATGGTATATATGTTGATTGTACTTTGGGTGGCGGTGGACATAGTGCCCTAATCCTGTCTCAACTAAGTACGGAGGGACATTTATATGCTTTTGACCAAGATCAAACAGCGATTACTTATAATGAAGGGCATTTAAAAAAATACATAGAAAATGGACAAGTTACGTTTATTAAACGCAATTTTAAAGATTTAAAAGCCGCGTTACTGGAACTTAATGTCACGGAAGTAGATGGTGTACTCTATGACTTAGGTGTATCATCCCCACAATTTGATGTCGCAGAACGAGGCTTCAGTTATCAGCACGATGCGCCGTTAGATATGAGGATGGATTTAAGTGCAGAATTAACAGCTAAAGAGATTGTTAATAATTGGACATATCAAGAACTTATTAGAATCTTTTTTAGATATGGTGAAGAAAAATTTGCAAAGTCAATTGCTCGTCAGATTGAAAATGCTAGAGAAAATGAAGAAATTGTTACAACTAGTCAATTAGTTGAATTAATTAAAATGGGTATTCCGGCTCGTGCAAGACGAACAGGTGGGCACCCTGCTAAAAAAGTTTTTCAAGCTATTCGAATTGCGGTTAATGATGAATTGGGTGTTTTAGAAGATTCATTAGAGCAAGCAATTGATTTAATTAATGTTAAGGGGCAAGTTAGCGTTATTACATTTCAGTCATTAGAAGATAGATTGGTCAAAACGATGTTTAAGGAACGAACAAGTTTACCAGAGTTACCACCGGGTTTACCTGTAATTCCAGATAATATTCAGCCAAATTATGCACTAGTTAATAAAAAGCCAATTTTACCATCAGAATTAGAATTACAGAATAATAGGCGTGCACATTCAGCAAAATTGAGAATTATAAAACGATTGAAAAAATAATATTTTATAATAAAGGGGTTACATATCATGGCACAAAATAGCACAGCACGACAAATGCCAAGAGAATATAAAGAAAATCCAAGACAACAACCTATACATAAAAAAACAGTGGGATCACAAAGTGTTGCATTTTCTAGAATTGAAAAATCATTATTTGGTTTAATTGGTGCAATTTCTTTGGTACTTATGCTTATGCTAGTTTCATCTCAGGTAGAGTTGTCTAATAGTAGTCAATTTTTACAAAATATTAACAGCGAAATAACAGCTATTCAAACTAAGAGTTCTGATTTGACACAAGAAGTGAACGAACTTGCCAGTAATGATCGATTAAATAGTATCGCTAATAAAAATGGTCTTAATTTAAGTGAGAGTAGAATAAGGAATGTAACGAAATGAATAATCAAAAGCAACGGATGATAAATGACATGAAAAAGAAACGTAGAAATAGGCAAAGGTTTGGTGTGCTACTAATCCTGGCCGTTTTAGCGATTCTTTTGATGTTTATCATTCGTTTTTCTTATATTGTAATAGGTGGAAAAGTTTCAGATGTTAATTTAAGTAGCCAAACACAGGCACTTTATGAAAATAGTCGAATTGATAAAGCAAATAGAGGAACCATTTATGATGATTCAAATCAACCGATTGCTGAAGATACAACAAACTACTCAATTTATGCAGTTCTATCAAAATCATATGTTGGTGCAAATAACAAAGCGTTATACGTTACTGATAAGAGTAAAGCTGCAAAAGTTATTAGTGATGCGATTGGAATGAAAGAATCTAAAGTTTACAATATTTTGAATGCAAAAAAAGGAACTTACCAAGTTGAATTTGGTAATTCTGGTAAAAACTTATCTTTGGAAACAAAAAACAAGATAGAATCAGCAGATTTAAAAGGTATTTATTTCACTGAAACACAAGCAAGATTATATCCAAATGGTGTTTTTGCATCACATTTAATTGGTGTGACAAAAAGCACTTCAAAAAAAGGTGATTCAACTTTATCTGGTGTAATGGGACTAGAATTAGCATTTAATAAACAATTAAGTGGAACAGACGGGTTAAAAAAGGTCCAAAAAGATAGTTATGGTTACCAACTACCAAACTCAAAGACAAAAACAAAAAAAGTTGAAAATGGAAATAATATTTATACAACCATTGATACAAAATTACAAACGTATCTTGAAACAACTCTAACTAACGTACAAAAAACATATAATCCTAAATCAATGAATGTTGTTATAATGAATGCTAAAAATGGAAAAATTTTGGCAGGAAGTCAACGGCCTACATTTAATGCAGATACCAAAAGTGGTATTTCAAAGATGTGGCGTAATACGCTAATTGAAGATAGTTATGAACCTGGCTCGACTATGAAAGTATTTACAATGGCAGCTGCTATTGAAAATAATGCCTACAATGAGAATGCCGTCTATAAATCAGGTGTTTTAAAAGTGGGAACTAAGATTGTTCCTGATTGGAATACATCTGGTTGGGGTTTAATCACTTATCGTGAAGGTTTCGCTCGTTCAAGTAATGTTGGTATGGCTAAGTTGGAACAAGCGATGGGGCATACTGCTTGGCTTAAATATATTAAAAAATTTGGTTTCCTGGAAAGTACAAATCTGGGATTAGCTAATGAAGCAAAAGGTAGTATTGAATTTCAATACCCAATTGAACAAGCAGATACAGCTTTTGGTCAAGGAATAAATGTGACAACTATGCAAATGATGCAAGGTTTTACGGCATTTGCAAACAACGGTAAGATGATCAAACCAACGCTTGTGGATAAAATTGTAGATCCTAATACTGGAAAAACAACGTATCAAGCTAAAACAACAAATTTAGGACAAGTTATTAAAAAATCAACGTCTAAAGAAGTATTAAGCATGATGCAAGATGTTATCTACAAAAATTATGGGACCGGTAATGCCTTTAAAATTGATGGTTACAAGATAGCTGCAAAAACAGGAACTGCCCAAATTTCGGATCCAAATGGAACTGGATATCTAACGGGTGATGCAAATTATGTCTTTTCAGTTGTAGGTATGGCGCCGGCCAAAGATCCAAAATATATTATGTATGTAACGATGAAACAACCACAAAATATGCAAGGTACCAGTGGTAATGCTATTTTGGCACAAATATTTAATCCATTGATGAAGAGGACTTTAGAAGAAGACAGTTCAACAGCGGTATCAACTGCAAAGACTAATGTAACAGTAGCAGACGTTACAAATAGTTCAACTTCATCAGCTAAAACAAAATTAAACGAACAAAATCTAGATATTGCAGTTATCGGACATGGCAGAACGGTAGCTAATCAGTATCCACCTGCTGGAACGACTGTATTATCCGGACGTAAAATATTGTTATTAACAAATGGTGAAATGATTATGCCTGATTTAACCGGTTGGTCAAAGAGTGATGCGGTGAATGCTGCAGAATTAATGAAACTAAACTTAACGACAACGGGTAGTGGTTATGTAGCAGCTCAAAGTATTAAGGCGAATACAGTTGTTAAAAAATCAACTATGGTGAAATTAACGTTAAAATAAAAAGGTGAATATAGATATGAGAGCAGATAAATTAATCCAAAGTTTAAAATTTAAACGAGTATCAACGGCGATTGATTCAGAGTTAGATATTAAGCTATTAACACAAGATACAAGAGAAGTTGTTGAAGATAGTCTATTTGTTGCTGTTGAAGGTTATACAGTTGATGGACATGATTTTGTGAATCAAGCGGTTGAAAAAGGTGCGAAGATTATTATTGCTCGTAAACCAGTTGATGTACCTGTTCCAGTCGTTTATGTCCAAGATACAAATCGTGCGATGGCAATTCTTGCCGATGCATTTTATGGCGTCCCAAGTCAGCAGATGAGAATGATTGGTGTTACTGGTACAAATGGTAAGACGACTGTTACACATTTGATTGAACAAATTTATCGTGACTTAAATCAAAAAACAGGTTTAATCGGTACAATGTATCGTAAAATAAATGATACACTGTATCCTTCGAATAATACAACTCCAGATGTTATTACATTGCAAAGAACTTTAGCACAAATGAAACAAGAAAAAGTTGAAACTGTTGCAATGGAAGTTTCTTCACATGCGTTAGTCTTAGGACGTGTATGGGGTATTGATTTTGATATCGCAGTTTTTACAAATTTGACACAAGATCATTTAGATTTTCATAAAACAATGGAAAATTATGCACATGCAAAAAGTATGTTATTTGCTCAGTTGGGTAATCATTATACTGAATCAGGCGACTCAAAAGTGGCTGTTTTAAATTTTGATGACCCAGTGGCTCGAACGTTTACTCAGTTTACTTCTGCTCAAATATTATCTTACGGTATCGAAAATGATGATGCCATGATTCAAGCTAAAAATATTGAAATTAAGAGTCATGGAACTGAGTTTGATTTAATTCTTTTTGGTGAAACAACTCATGTTACAATGCAATTAATCGGCTTGTTTAATGTTTATAATATGCTTGCTGCGTTTAGTGCCGCATATGCTGCTGGACTTGATGAAACACAAATTATTAAATCACTTGAAAAAGTGACTGGTGTTAAAGGTCGTTTTCAATTAGTGCCTTCTAAAACGGGTATCAGTGTAATTGTAGATTACGCGCACACACCAGATGGGTTATTAAATGTCTTAGAGACAATACAAGATTTTGCACAAAATAAAATTTATTGCATTGTTGGCTGCGGTGGTGATCGTGATAAAGGAAAACGTCCTAAAATGGCAAAAATTGCTGCTGACCATAGTGATTACCCAGTATTTACTATGGATAATCCTAGAACTGAAGATCCTAAGGAAATTATGGCAGACATGCTGACTGGAATTCCAGAAAATAGAGCAACTGTTATAATGGATCGACACGATGCAATTGCTCAAACAATAAAAAAGGCGCAACCAGGAGATGTTATTTTAATTGCTGGTAAAGGTCATGAAGATTATCAAATTCTTGGTCGAGAAAAAGTGCATTTTGACGATGTTGAAGAAGCATCGGGAGCATTAAATAAAAAATAAGAATTGAGTGAGGATAAGACAATGACTAAACCAGAAATGTTTATACCGTTGGTAAGTGGATTCGCATTAACGTTTATGTTTATGCCATTATTTATTGGCTATTTTAGAATACGTAAACAAGGGCAAATGATTAGAGAAGAAGGACCAAAATGGCATGAGAAAAAGTCTGGTACACCAACAATGGGTGGATTTGTCTTTAATATTGCTATTATTATTACTGCAATTTGGACAGGTATATGGGCTAATTCTATGACACCAGCGATGATGATTATGATTTTCATCTTATTTTTATATGCTATTTTAGGATTTTGGGATGACAGTATCAAATTATTCAAACGACAAAATGAAGGTTTAAAGCCTTGGCAAAAATTATTGGGTCAAATAGTTGGTGGATTAATCTTCACCGTCGTTTATGTCCATGAACATTTGCCACTTGCAATTAATGTCTTTGGTTTTGGTGAGGTCTCAATCGGTATTCTTTATGCTGTATTCATTATTATTTGGCTTGTTGGATTCTCTAATGCGGTTAATTTAACTGATGGAATTGACGGTCTTGTTTCAGGTCAATCAATTATTGCATTCGGTGCATATGCAGTTGTTGCGCAAGTACAACAACAAAAGGATGTACTTATTTTTTGTTTATCTGTCATTGGCGCATTAATTGCGTTCATTTGGTTTAATCATAAACCAGCTAAAGTTTTCATGGGAGATATGGGATCGTTAGCATTAGGTGGTGCATTAGCAACCGTTTCAATTTTATTACACCAAGAACTATCACTCATTTTTATTGGTATTATATTTGTTTGTGAGACGGCAAGTGTTATTTTACAAGTAGCTTCATTTAAATTAACAGGTAAACGCATATTCAAGATGAGCCCAATTCATCATCATTTTGAAATGAGTGGTTGGAATGAATGGAAAATTGATATTGTCTTTTGGACTATTGGGTTAATTGCTGCGATTTTAACGTTACTAGTCATTTTATAAAGGGAGATTTAATTGGAATGAAAAATATTACGAATTATCAAAATAAAAAGGTTCTAGTTGTAGGTTTAGCAAAGAGTGGCTTGAATGCAGCCAAACTTTTAAAAGATTTAGGCGCATTTGTGACTGTGAATGATCATAAAAATATTGATGATAACCCTGAAGCTAAAGAGCTTTTGGCTGAAGGAATCAAAGTGATTACGGGCGGACACCCACTCTCTTTACTAGATGAGGATTTTGAGTTAGTCGTAAAAAACCCTGGAATTCCATATACAAATTTACTTATTGAAAAGGCAATGGAAAAAGGTTTACCTATTATTACAGAACCAGAGCTTGCTTATGAAATTTCTGAAGCGCCAATGATCGGGGTTACAGGAACGAATGGTAAGACAACTACAACGACGCTGATTTCATTGATGTTAAATCAAGAAAGAAAGCAAGGACGTGCATTTGTCGCTGGAAATATTGGTGTTCCATCTGTTGCCGTAGCAAAAAAGGTAACCAAAAATGATATTATTGTAGCTGAATTATCAAGTTTTCAATTATGTGGCATTGATAAATTGAAACCAGAAATAGCCGTTATTACTAATATTTATGAGGCACATACGGATTACCATAAAACTCGAGAAAATTATGTGAAAGCAAAAATGAGAATAACTGAAAATCAAGATTCTAGTGATTTTCTTGTTGTCAATTGGGATTTAAAAGAACTTCGTGAACTAGCTAAAACAAGTTCTGCTAACATTGTGCCATTTTCTAGATTAGATGAAATTGAAACAGGGGCTTATGTAAAAGACGGAAATATTTACTATCAGAATGAATTCATTATGAAATCGGATGAAGTTAATATTCCTGGTGAACATAATATTGAAAATGCGCTTGCAGCTATCGTAACTGCTAAAATTAAAGGTGTAACAAATACTGCTATTCAAGAAGTATTATCGACATTTACAGGAGTACGCCACCGTACACAGTTTGTTAGCGCATGGCATAATCGCAAATTCTATAATGATTCAAAGGCAACTAATATTGAAGCAACTGAGATGGCTGTAAAAGGATTTTCGAATCCAATTATACTATTAGCTGGTGGATTAGATAGAGGATTTACGTTTGAAAAATTGGTGCCTGTACTTAAAGCACATGTAAAAGCAATGATTGTTTTCGGTGAAACAGCTGATTTAATGCGAAATGCTGGAGAAGCGGCAGGTATTACTCAAATTAAGCAAGTCACTGATGTTGTTGCAGCTGTTCCCGAAGCATATAAATTAAGTGATAACAATGATATTATATTGTTATCCCCAGCAGCAGCTAGTTGGGATCAATATCCTTCATTTGAAGTACGTGGTGACAAATATATTGAAGCGGTTGAAAAATTAATGCAAGTAGAGGATAAATAAAATGAAAATTATTGTTTCTGGTGGTGGCACTGGCGGGCATATTTACCCTGCGTTGGCCCTTATTGAAGCGCTAAAAGTAAAAGATCCAACGGCTGAATTTTTATATGTTGGGACTGAAAAAGGACTTGAGAGCCGAATCGTTCCAGATAATGGAATTCCATTTAAAACAATTAAAATTCAAGGATTTAAAAGATCGTTATCAGTAGAAAATATTAAGACAGTCCAACTATTTTTAAAAAGTGTGAAAGACGCAAAGAAAATGATTAAAGAATTTAAACCAGACATTGTTATTGGAACAGGCGGTTACGTATGTGGTGCAGTGGTTTATGCTGCTGCTCGATTACATATTCCAACTATTGTTCATGAACAAAATAGTGTTGCAGGTGTAACAAATAAATTTTTGAGCCACTTTGTTGATAAAGTAGCTATTTCTTTTGAATCAGTTGCAGATCAATTTCCTAAGAAAAAAGTTGTTTTCACAGGGAATCCCCGCGCACAACAGGTTGTAAATGAAACAGAAATTGAAGCATTATCGCAATATGGATTATTAGATGATGTACCAACGATGTTAGTTTTTGGTGGTTCAAGAGGAGCTGCGAAAATTAATCAAGCAATGGTTGAAGCAATTCCTGAATTAAATAAAAAACCATATCAAATTTTATTTGTTACAGGTAACGTTCACTACGATAAAATTATGAATGATTTAAACGGGATAGAATTAAATAAAAATATTGTGATAAAACCATATTTAAATAATATGCCTAATTTATTAAGCCATATTTCTGTCATTTTAGGACGTGCTGGTGCAACAAGTATAGCAGAAATAACTGCACTTGGATTACCATCTATTTTGGTGCCTAGCCCTTATGTTACAAATAATCATCAAGTAAAAAATGCAATGAGTCTAGTTGATAATAATGCAGCTAAGCTTATTACTGAGGATAAGTTAACGGGATCAAAATTGGTCATGGTTTCAGATGAAATGATGCTCAATACTGATGTGAGAAGACAGATGGCTAATAATTCACGTAAAATGGGTGTGCCCAATGCTGCAGATAATCTAATTAAGGTTATGGAAGATTTAATCAAAATTAAAGAATAAGTTAGGAGGCCAAATAAGATGTCAAAAAATAAATTCTTAAAAAGAAAAAAAGCTGAATTGACACCTTGGGAGGCCTTACAAGAGAAAAAAAAGAAGAAAAATAAACGATTCGATTTTTTTGGAAACCCCAAAACAATTAGTGACCGATTACCAAAATTAAAAAAATATCAACATCATGCCCTAAAACAAAAATTAATTATTATAATTGGTTCGTTTCTGATTATTGGTTTAATTGCACTATATTTTATTTCACCATTAAGTAAAATACAAAATATTAGTATTTCAGGTGAAAAAACAGTTTCAAAAGTACAAGTAGAAAATGCTAGTAATTTACACATTAATGATCCATTATCCCACGCGTTTTTTAGAAAAAAAGCTATTTTAAAGGATATAAAAAAAGAATTGCCACAGGTGAAGTCACTAACTGTTAGCCATAATAAATGGAATGGTGTTAAACTTTCTATTAATGAATATGATCTTGCAGGATATATTTATAAAAATAAAACATACTATCAATTATTTTTGAATGGGACAATTGGAAGTAAGAAATTTGACCAACCAGTGGGGAATTATCCTACGTATTCTAAGTTTAATCAAACAAATATATTGCAAAAAATGGTTAAACAATATAAAAAAATTCCGATGAAAATCAGAAATGGAATATCAGAAATCGATTATCAACCATCCAAAGTGAATAATCAGCGAATATATATATACATGAATGACAGAAATAAAATTATTGCTAATATTGATAATTTTGCCGATAAAATGGCTTTCTATCCAAGTATCTCATCTAAAATGAAGAAAAAAGGTGTCGTTGATTTAGAAGTGGGTGCATATTCTTATCCATATAATAAGAAAAGTTAACAAAGTTGGTATGGCCTATGGGATATCCTTTCTAAATCAGGTCTTAATGTGGTAAAATATGAGTACTATATCTTATAAAAAATAATATTAAAAGCAAGCTGTAAGGAGGTTCTTTTTCAGATGGGTAACGCAGGTATATATGTGGGGTTAGATATCGGTACGACATCAATTAAAGTTATCGTTTCTGAATACGTTAATGGTCAATTGAACGTAATTGGTATTGGTAATGAACGCTCACAAGGTTTGAATAGGGGAATTGTAGTCGATATTGATAAGGCTGTAATTTCAGTACAAAAAGCTATTAAACAAGCTGAAGAAAAAGCAAATATTCAGATTCACGAAGTACATGTTGGTATTCCTGCTAATTTATTACAAATTATTCCTTGTAACGGCATGATTGCCGTTTCAGATGAATCAAAAGAAATTACAAATGAAGATGTTGTGAATGTTGCGAGTGCAGCATTAGTTCAAAATTTACCACCAGAAAGAGATATCATTGATATTATTGCTGATGAATTTGTAGTTGATGGATTTGATGGCATTAAGGATCCTCGTGGTATGATTGGTGTGAGATTAGAAATGCATGGATCAGTTTATACTGGCCCAAAAACAATTATTCATAATTTAAAAAAATGTGTTGAAAATGCTGGGCTAACTATCAGAGAAACAATCGTGAACCCATTAGCACTTGCATCAGTTGCGATGTCAGATGGCGAAAGAGACTTTGGTACTGTACTTATTGATCTCGGTGGTGGTCAAACGACTGCTTCAGTGATTCATGATCATAAGTTGAAATTTACATACGTGGACCAAGAGGGTGGCGATTTTGTCACGAAAGATATCTCAGTGGTTCTTAATACATCTGTTGAAAATGCTGAAAAATTGAAACGCAATTATGGATTTGCTAATTCTGAGTTAGCATCAGAAGATGATGTTTTCCCAGTTGATGTTGTTGGACAAAGTGAGCCAATCAATATCTCTGAAAAATATTTAGCAGAGATTATTGAAGCAAGAATCTCTCAAATCTTAGATAAAATAAAAAGTTCATTAGATGCTATCAAGGCGTTAGAATTACCAGGTGGCGTTATCTTAACTGGTGGTCTTGCAGCTTTACCAGGAATTACAGAATTAGCATCAGAAATTTTGCAAGTTCAAGTTAAAACCTACGTCCCTGATCAAATGGGATTACGCTATCCTTCATTTGCACAAGCCTTAGGATTGATTAATTATGCAGTCGAGCAAGATGAAGTCACATTATTAGTGAAAAGTGCAATGGGACTTGATATTGATCAATTAAGTTATAGTATTGTTGAACCAGACAACGAAAAACCTAAGAAGCAAGAAGTAAAAAACAAAGTTAAAAAAACTAGAAAACCAAAAACATCAGGGGATCCATTAAAATCAGTTAAAAACTTTTTTAATGAATTTTTCGATTAAATAGGAGGAAGTAAGTAATGGAATTTTCTTTGGACTCAAGTGAAGATAAAGGCGCAGTAATAAAAGTAATTGGTGTCGGTGGCGCTGGTGGTAATGCTGTTAATCGTATGATTGATGAAAATGTTTCAGGTGTTGAGTTTATTGCATTAAATACTGATGTTCAGGCATTGGAAAGCTCAAAGGCAGAAATTAAAATTCAATTGGGTCCTAAATTGACTCGTGGATTAGGTGCTGGTGCAACTCCAGATATTGGTAGTAAAGCTGCACAAGAAAGTGAAGAAGCAATTATCGAAGCTATTGATGGCGCTGATATGATTTTCGTTACTGCTGGAATGGGTGGTGGAACAGGAACAGGAGCTGCTCCTGTTGTAGCTAAAATCGCTAAAGATCAAGGCATTTTAACAGTCGGAATTGTAACACGTCCATTTACATTTGAAGGACCTAAACGTAGCCGTTTTGCTGCTGAAGGAATAGCTAATCTGAGAGATCAAGTTGATACGTTAGTTGTTATTGCTAATAACCGTTTACTTGAAATCATTGACAAGAAGACACCGATGCTTGAAGCATTCCAAGAAACAGATAATGTTTTACGTCAAGGTGTTCAAGGTATTTCTGAATTAATTACATCACCCGGTTTAATTAATTTAGATTTTGCTGATGTTAAAACAGTGATGGCTGATCAAGGAACTGCATTAATGGGAATTGGATCTGCTACTGGTGAAAATAGAACTGCTGAAGCAACAAAAAAAGCAATTTCTTCGCCATTACTCGAAGTTTCAATTGATGGTGCAAAACAAGTTCTACTTAATATCACCGGTGGTGCTGATATGAGTCTTTTCGAAGCGCAAGAAGCTTCTGAAATTATTTCACAAGCTGCAACTGATGAAATTAATATTATTTTTGGAACGTCAATTAATGAAGACCTAGGTGATGAAATCGTCGTAACAGTTATTGCAACTGGTATTGATGATGTTAAAGAAGAAAAAAAAGCCACAGTTCGTACACGAACATTACCAAGAACTGATGCACCTAAAGCAACATTAGCTGAAAAGCAAGAAGATCGTTTTGACGATTGGGATATTATGCACCCATCAAGTCAACCTGAAGAAAAAAAATCAACAGAATTTGAAAATGTTGAAAAACCAAATTTTGATGTCTTTAAGAATGATATCAAAACTGATGATTTAGCAACAAATAATGATGATAGTTTAAGTACACCACCGTTTTTCAGAAAACGACGTAAAGATTAATTAAATGAATCAATGGGGAGGTTACGGATATTATGGCTTTTGAAAAAATTGGTCGTTTTTTTGGGTTAGCTGAAGAAGATGATTTTGAAAATGATGATTACCAAACCGAAGAGTCTATGCGGACTTCGTCATTGAATCAAAGTAATAAAGTCGTTTCGATAAATGGTAAATATAGTCAACCACAAAAAATTAATTTATTTGAACCTAGAATTTATTCTGATGTTAAGGATATTGCAACGCATTTAATGCAAAATCAAGCAATCGTCGTAAATTTTCAAAAAATGGATGAAGTTCAATCTAAACGGATTGTTGATTTCTTGTCCGGAACAATTTTTGCTATTAACGGAACAATTCAAAGAATTGGCGATAATATTTTTCTTTGTACACCAAACTCATTTACTGTTGAAGGAAATATGGCAGATAATATTTTTGAAAAATTCGAATAAAAGAAAAATCGAGGTATACAAATGATTGAGTTTATTACATTTCTAGCTAAAGTGATTACGTGGGCTTTTGATGCTTATGAGCTAGCAATTATCATTTACGTTTTAATGTCATGGTTTCCAGGCGCTTATAATACGCCGGTTGGCCATTTCTTAAGTAAAATTTGTCAACCATACCTTGCATTTTTTGACCGTTTTATCCCGGCAATTGGGGGTATTAGTTTTTCACCAATTATTGCGATAATCGCGCTAAGCTTCATCCAAAATGGGGTTATGGGACTTCTGACTACTTTGATTCGTCTTTATGTTGGAGGCTAATGATATATGAATGATACAATTTACCAACATTTCAGGTCCGACGAAAAAGAAATTATTGATACATTGTCAGATTATATCGAGCAAGCTAAATCAGAGTACAGGGCAGTTCTAACTCATTTTTTAAATCCTAGAGAGGCACATATTGCGACCTATCTATTAGGCCAAAATGACGAAATTAGTTTAAAATTATTTGGTGGCACGAAAGAAGCTGAACGAAAAAGATTACTTTTTTATCCAGCGTATTTCGATGTTCAAGATAGTGATTTTGATTTACAACTTATTGAAATTAAGTATCCAATAAAATTTGCTACCTTAAAACATGGACAAATTTTGGGAACTTTGGCTAATGCGGGATTAGATAGAGAAGTACTTGGTGATATTTTAACAGATGGTCAGCAATGGCAGGTTGTTGTTGAAAAAAAGATGGCTAATTATTTGATTAGTCAAGTTGATCGTATTGGTAAAATTAAGGTATCACTTGAAGAGATTCCTTTTTCACAAACGGTGAGTGTCACAGATGAGTGGCAATCGCAAAATGAATTAGTTTCATCGTTACGAATCGATTCAGTCATATCAGCTGTTTATAATATGTCTCGACAAAACGCCAAAAATTTAGTTAATTCTGAAAAAGTTAGTTTAAATTGGCAAGTTATTAATAAGCCTGATTATGAATTAGCAGAGTTTGATGTTTTGTCAATTCGTGGTTTTGGACGAATCAAGTTAGATTTTATTGCAGGTATGACTAGAAAAGATAAATATAAATTAGAGTTATCAATATTAAAAAAATAAATTTTGAAGGACGTGCAAAATGACTTTAAGTCCATTAGATATTCATAATAAAGAATTTAACGTAAAATTACGAGGCTATGATCAAGACCAGGTTAATGATTTTCTAGATAAAATTATTAAAGATTATGAAATAACGTTAAAAGAAAATGAAAATTTAACTGAAGAAGTTAAAACTAGTAATGAAAAGTTAGAATACTTTAATGATTTAAAAGATTCTTTAAATCAATCAATTATTGTTGCTCAAGAAGCTGCTGATCGCGTTAAGGTTAATGCTAAGCGTGAATCTGAAATTATTAATAAAGAATCACAAAAGCAAGGTCATGATATTATTGATGAAGCGAATGAAAAAGCTAAACATATTATTGATATGGCTTCAGAAAAAGCTAAAAAATTAGCTGTTGAGACTGATGACTTGAAGAAACAAGCACGTATTTTCCGTCAACGTTTAAAAGTTATGATGGAATCACAATTAGAAGTTGTTAAAAGTTCTGATTGGGACGAAATTTTAAAACAAGGCGAGACAAGCACATATTCTGAAATTCAAGACGTTTTAAAACGTGAAGAAGACAAAGAAAAACGTGAAGCCAAAGAAATAAAAGAATCAGTTAATAATAATGACGATATTGTTGTTACAGAAATTATTGCTGAATCAGATGCAAATGAAGATTCTGAGCAAAATGATCAAGATACAATGGTCATTTTCCCAGATAATAAATAAATTTGAGAATAACAATTATATGATACATTTTTAGCGAGTCGATGATAGTGGAAGGTCGATAATAAGTATTATATAATTTATCATCTCAACGATTTCATTAAACTGAAATGATCAAGTAAGTTTAATCGGCTTCATCTCCGTTATCACGATGATTGAGTGAAATTTAACGTTATATAATGTTAAGTTTCTAAATTTGGGTGGTAACACGAAGACTTCGTCCCTTGTAACGGAGTCTTTTTGTGTATAATGAAATAAAATAACTTTTAAAAGGAGTTTATAATATGAAAATGAAAGAAACCTTAAACTTAGGTAAGACAGAATTTCCAATGCGTGGAAATTTACCAGTTAAAGAAGCAGAGCGTGAAGATGCATGGAGACAAAACGGTGTTTATGAACTAAGACAAAAGTTAAATGAAAAGAAACCAAGTTTCATTTTACATGATGGACCTCCATACGCTAATGGTAATATCCATATGGGACATGCTTTAAATAAGATTACGAAGGATATTATCGTTCGTTCAAAATCAATGATGGGCTTCAGATCACCTTTTGTTCCTGGCTGGGATACTCATGGCCTTCCTATTGAACAACAATTGGTTAAACAAGGTGTTGATCGTAAAACCATGTCAAAAGCTGATTTTCGTGAATTATGTGAAAAATATGCTTTGGAGCAAGTTAATTTGCAACGCGAAGATTTTAAACGTTTAGGCGTTGCAGCTGAATGGGATAGCCCATACATGACTTTACAACCTGAATTTGAAGCTGAAGAAATCAGAATGTTTGGTGAAATGGCTGAAAAAGGTTACATCTATAAAGGTAAAAAACCAATTTATTGGTCACCATCGTCTGAATCAGCATTAGCTGAAGCAGAGATTGAATACCACGATATTAAATCACCATCAATGTATATTACATTTGATGTAGTTGATGGGAAAGATATTTTAGATACAGATACAAAAATGATTATCTGGACAACAACACCATGGACAATTCCAGCTAATTATGGTGTCGCTGTACATCCTGATTATAAATATATCCAAATTAATGCTGATGGGAAAAAATATGTTGTCGCTGAAGAACGTTTAAATATTTTAAAAGAAGAATTTGATTGGGAAAATGTTGAAGTATTAAAAGAATTTTCTGGTCGCGATATGGAATATATGACAGTGCAACATCCATTATATGATCGTACATCATTAGTTATTCTAGGTTACCATGTTACTTTAGATTCTGGTACAGGACTTGTTCATACTGCTCCAGGACATGGTGAAGATGATTTTATTGCTGGACAAAAGTATAAATTACCCGTTGTATCTGTTTTAGATGAAAAAGGTGTCATGAATGAAGATGCGCCTGGATTTGAAGGGATATTTTATGATAAAGCTAATCCATTAGTAACTGATGAATTGAAAGAGAATGGTCATTTACTTAAACTTTCATTCTTTACGCATAGTTATCCACATGATTGGCGTACAAAAAAACCTGTTGTTTTCCGTGCAACGGCACAATGGTTTGCATCAGTAGAGATGTTCCGCGATGATATATTAAAAGAAATTGAAAAAGTTGATTTTAAAAACGAATGGGGTAAGGTTCGTCTTTACAATATGATTAGAGATCGTGGCGATTGGGTGATTTCACGTCAACGTGCTTGGGGCGTTCCATTACCTATCTTCTATGCAGAAGATGGGACACCTATCATTACACCAGAAACAATTGAACATGTTGCTCAATTGTTTGAAAAAAATGGATCAAATATTTGGTTCAAAAATGATGCTAAAGCACTACTTCCTGAAGGATTTACAAGTGAACATAGTCCTAATGGTGAATTTACAAAAGAAGAAGATATCATGGATGTTTGGTTTGATTCAGGTTCTTCACATCGTGGAGTGCTAGGTAAACGTGATAATTTAACGTATCCTGCAGATCTATATATGGAAGGTTCAGATCAATATCGTGGATGGTTTAATTCAAGTGTTATTACATCCGTTGCAACTAATGGAATTGCACCATACAAACAGTTGATGTCACAAGGATTTGTACTTGATGATAAAGGACATAAGATGAGTAAATCGCTTGGGAATATCATTTTACCAAGTAAAGTTATTAAACAATCAGGAGCTGAGATTATCCGATTATGGACAGCATCAGCAGATACATCTTCTGATATCGCTGTTTCAATGGATATTTTAAAACAAGTCTCTGAAACATATCGTAAGATTAGAAATACATTTAAATTTATTTTGGCTAATACAACTGACTTTGATCCAAATGAAAATGCAATTGCATTTGATGAATTGGCATCAGCAGATAAGTATATGTTAATTAAATTAAATACATTTTCAAAAGAGGTTTTGGATGATTATGCTGAATATGATTTCTTAGCAATTTACAAAAAAGTGATTACATTTATTTCAAATGACTTATCAGCATTCTATTTAGATATTGCAAAAGATATCGTTTATATTGAAGCTGAAGATAGTTTTGAAAGACGCTCAATGCAAACTGTTCTATACCAGATTGTAACAACAATGGCTAAGTTATTAACACCTATCTTGCCACATACAACTGAAGAAGTTTGGGACTATTTGAAAGAACCAGAAGAATATGTTCAATTAAGTGAAATGCCAGAAGTTGCCCATTTTGATGGTGAAATTAAAATTGTTGAAAATTGGCAAGCATTCATGAAAATTCGTTCATATGTCTTAAAGGCTTTGGAAGATGCGCGTGATGCAAAATTAATTGGGAAATCATTTGAAGCAAAAGTTATTTTATATGTGAATGATTCTGATAAAGAATTACTTAACGTACTTGATACGGATATCCGTCAACAATTGATTGTTTCTGATTTAGAAATTTTATCTATTGATGATGTTCCAGAAGATGCAACTAATTTTGATAACTTAGCTGTTAAAGTTGAAGTAGCTAACGGTGAAGTTTGTCAAAGATGTCGTATGGTTAAGACTGATGTTGGGGAGGATACTGCGTTACCAACGCTCTGTCATCGTTGTGCAACGATTGTTGAACAAGGTTATCCAGAGGCAGTTACAGAAGGTTTTGAAAATTAAATATTTCAAAAAAGGAATAACGTAGAGTTATTCCTTTTTTTGAGTCAAATTGATTACAATCCTAAAAATATAGCGTAATATGTAAGGTATACAATTATAGTGAGAGCAGGTGTTCAATGTGGAATTAGTAAAAGTACATGGATCAGAAAACGATTTTTTTCTTTTAGATCAAACTAAATTAGAGACAGCATTATCAGATGAAAAATTAAAGAATTTAGCAATTCAAATGTGTGATCGAGAATCTGGATTACACGGTGGCTCAGATGGCATTTTAGTCGTTGATAAATCAAGTCATAATGGTGTTCTAGGTCAAATGAGAGTCATCAATGCTGATGGTACAGAGGCTAGTATGTGTGGAAACGGTTTAAGAACTGTTGGGCGCTATTTAGAAACTAAATTTGGACAAACAGAATTTAAAGTTGAGACAATGCATGCTGATTTAGATGTTAAGAAAGCACCAAATCTTCAGGCAGGCGTTGCAGCTTACAATGTCGAAATTTCACCTGTTAGTTTTGAGTCACAAACGTTACCAATGTTTTTACAAAGACAAACATTGGTAGATGAAATTATTCCTGAATTTTCACAAACGTTAAAGTTTTCAGCTGTCTCGGTACCAAATCCGCATTTAATTACTTTTGTTGATCATACAACGTTACAAGGACCGGAACTTGAAAGAATTGCAACTTATTTAAACGGTGAAAATCCGTATTTTCCAGATGGTGTTAACGTTAGTTTTGTTGAAAAATTAGATAATAAATCAATTTTTGTTAGAACTTATGAACGCGGAGTTGGGTTTACTAATGCGTGTGGAACAGCAATGTCTGCTTCAAGTTTAATGTTTGTTCTGTTAAGTGAAGGTAAAGTGCCATTTGGAACTGAAATTAATGTAAAAAATCCTGGTGGTATGGTTAAAACTGTTGTGCATCAAGATGAGAGTGGCAATTACTGGATGTCTCTAATTGGTAATGCAACTAATGTTGCGAATATAACAATTGAGTTAGCTGATGCTCTGAATGGTGATTTTTCTAAGGCCAAATGGATATCAACTAATGAACAGGATGCTTATTTAAAGTTTATATTAAGTATTATGTAATTTTATGGGGGTAAAAGACATAAATGACTGTCTTTTATCCTTTTTTTAATTTAAAATAAAGGGAAACGCTTGAGGAAATTTAATGAAAAAATGGATCATTGGAATTTGTTTAATGCTGATAATAATTGGCTTTGTTATTTTTGGCATTAGTTATTATTTATTTGAATATGCGGAGACACCAACCAATAAGGAATTTATTAATTCAGAACCTAAAAGTGCTGAGTTAAAGAAAGAATACACTTGGTTAAAACAAGTTAAAAAATTAAATTGGCAGATCAAATCTGAAGATAATTTAAAGCTTAAAGCAATTTATGTTCCTGCAGAAAGTAAAACTAATAAAACAATATTTGTTGCTCATGGATTTATGGGAAAGAAAGAAGAAATGGTCCGCTTTATTCATTTTTATCATGACAAAGGCTATAATGTTCTTGCACCAGATGCAAGAGCACATGGCCAAAGTCAAGGTGATTATATTGGTTATGGTTGGTTAGAGAGAAAAGATAATTTACAGTGGCTTGATAAAGTAATTAAATATAAAGGTACAGATTCAAAAATTACTCTATTCGGTGTTAGTATGGGTGGCGCAACGGTTATGATGTTGAGTGGAGAGAAAAAATTGCCTTCACAAGTTAAGGCAATTATTGAAGACTGTGGCTATACAAGTGTGGCTGATGAGTTAACTTATCAGTTGAAACAGATGTATAAGTTACCTAAAATCCCTATTATCCCTATTGCTAGTCTGATATCAAAAGTTAAAGCAGGTTACTCATTTTATGAAGCAAGTTCAATTAAGCAATTAAATCATAATAAGTTACCTGTGTTATTTATTCATGGTAGTGACGATAAATTTGTTCCGACTGAGATGATTTATCAAAATTATGCTGCGACAAGAGGACCTAAAGAAATTTTCATTGCACATGGTGCTAAACATGCTACGTCATTTACAAAAGATAAAGTTGAGTATGAAAAGAAAGTAACTCATTTTTTAAAACAATATTTTAACTAGGAAAAGTAAAATAACGAGGTTAATTAAATGAATTTAGAAGAAAAAGTTTTATCAGAAGAATTAATATTCAAAGGACATGTTATAGAAGTTGTTAATGAGACGGTTAAACTACCAAATGGTGAACAATCAAATAGAGAAATCGTACATCATCATGGTGCTGTAGGTATATTAGCAATAACGGATGAAGAAAAAATTGTTCTAGTTAACCAGTGGAGAGCACCTATTAGGAAGACATCATTAGAAATTCCGGCCGGTAAAATTGATGGCGATGATCATAATTTAATCGAGACTGCAACACGTGAACTGAATGAAGAAACACGCTATGAAGCTAAACATTTAGCTGAAATATATGGGTTTCATTCAGCATTAGGATTTGCGGACGAATATTTAACGCTATTCTATGCGACTGGATTAGAAAATGTAGATAACGAGTTACCTCAGGATATTGATGAATTTTTAAATGTAGTCGAATTGACGTTTAATGAGGTTCAAGCTAAAATTAAATCTGGTGAAATAACTGATGTTAAAACTATTTTAGCGGTTAATCATTGGGAAATTGAACGATTAAAAGGTGAATTACATGGATGATGAAAAAAAGTTATCGAGAAGTGAATATCAGAGATTACAAGAATTAAAGAATGATCCTGAATTTCGACAAAAAGAACGTCAACGAGTTGAAAAGGAATACCAAGATGAACATCCAACAAGAAGCTCATCTTCAGAACAACCAGAAAAAACAAATAAAAAAAGTAAATTAAACCAATTTTTGAATTGGACAATTGTATTTTTAGTTATTGCAATTGTAATTGTATTTTTAGCTTTATTCTTATTACCTTAGATATTAATAAAAAATGGAGGGTAACAACATGATTTACGGTATTTTATGTGCAATGGAGGAAGAAATTCTTTCGCTTAGAAGTCATCTAGAGAATAGAAAAGACAAAGAAATTGGCGGGATTTCATTTTATACAGGCCAAATTAATGGAAAAGAAGTTGTTTTGGTTAGATCTGGTATTGGTAAGGTACAAGCAGGGATGACAACAGCCCTTTTAATTGCAGAATTTGGAGTAACAGCCGTTATTAATTCTGGTTCAGCTGGTGGTATTGGTAATGGACTTAAAATTGGAGATGTGGTCTTAGCCACAGAAGTTGCCTATCATGATGTTGATGCAACAGCTTTTGGATATGAAATTGGTCAATTACCCCAACAACCAACTAAATACTTGGCAGATACAAATTTAAACGATGCAATTAAAAAAGCGGCTCAAGAAAATGATTTAAGTATAAAACCAGGACTAATTGTATCTGGTGATCAATTTATAGCAAGTCAAGCTCAGACAGATGTCATACTTAATCATTTTCCTGATGCTCTTTGTAGTGAAATGGAAAGTGCCGCAGTTGGTCAGGCAGCACACCAATTTGGTATTCCATTCACTATTGTTAGAGCGATGTCAGATGTTGGCGATGAAGAAGCTGGACAAACATTTGATGATTTTATTATTGAAGCTGGTCAAAAATCAGCACGAATGATTCTATCATTATTAAGCTAAATTAAAAGGAGATAAACTAAATTAATGTCAGGAATATACTTAGATAACGCAGCAACCACACCAATGGCAAATGAAGTCGTTGAAGTGATGACAGATATGATGAAGAGCACCTTCGGGAATGCCTCAAGTACACATCAATTTGGACGTTCAGCACGAATGGTGCTTGATGATAGTCGACAAATTATTGCAAATAGTATTCATGCAAAAGAATCAGAAATCATCTTTACAAGTGGTGGTACTGAGAGTGATAATATGGCTATTATGCAAACAGCTATTCAGAGAAAAACATTAGGTAAGCATTTAATCACAACAGCAGTAGAGCACCAGGCTATTTTAAAAACAATGAAATATTTAGAATCAATTGGATTTGAAGTTACTTATTTACCAGTTAATGAAGATGGTGTTATCAATATAGTCGATTTTAAAGAGGCTTTAAGAGATGATACAATTCTTGTTTCAATCATGATGGGTAACAATGAGACGGGAAGTCATATGCCAATTCATGAAGTTGGTGAGATTTTAAAGGATCATCAAGCTTGGTTCCATACGGATGCTGTTCAAGCTTATGGACTACTGGATATAGATGTTAATGAGGATCATATAGATATGTTATCAACATCAGCCCATAAATTGAATGGGCCTAAATTTTTAGGCTTTCTCTATAGAAGAGAATCTATATTTTTCCCTCCCTTTATTAAAGGTGGGGAGCAAGAAGACAAGAGACGAGCAGGGACAGAAAACATACCAGCAATTGCAGGTTTTGCTAAAGCTGTTTCTTTAATCTCAGATGATGAAAAACAAGTACGACAATTAAAGTATCAAGGCTTCAAAAAGCAAATTATAGCGGGATTAGATGATAACCATATTGATTTTGAAATTAATGGGACACTCTCAGATGATAACTTACAACATGTCTTTAATATTTGGATAAAAGGTATTCAAACTGAAGTATTACAGACCCGGTTAGATTTGGCAGGTATTGCTGTTTCTGGTGGCTCTGCATGTACTGCTGGTAATCTCGAACCTTCACATGTATTAATGGCTATGTACGGTGAAAAGAGTCCGAGAGTCACAGAATCTATTCGATTGAGTTTTGGAAAAGATAATACAGCTGAAGAGATAGATACTTTTATAGTACAATTAGTTAGAATAGTTGGTAGATTGAAAAAATAGGGGGAATTTAATAATGGCATTTGAAAAAAGTATTCAACTTTTAGGAGATACAGTAACTTATGAATTGAGTTCTGATGTAAAAAAATATACGTTAAGAGATTTAGGATTTGCAGAAACTAAAGCAGGTAATTTTCAATTGGAGAGATCTTTAGATCCTAATTCACCTTTCAATAAGGGCATTAAAGTTAAAGTTATCGTTGATAAGTCATTAACTGGATTTAAAATGTCAACGACGACTGCTAATGGACTTAAAGCAGTTAATATATTTCATGGTGAAGATAAAAAAGCTGAAACTGAACAATTTGATTATGTGATTGGTCAATTAATTGATAGGGATGTTTTGAAAAAGGTATTGTCAAAATGACAATACCTTTTTTATTATTATTAATAGTATTTTATAAGGGTATATTAACTATGAAGTATTATAAGGATGTTTTTGTATGTACGTTTTTAGATTGAAAAGGTATAATAAAGCGTATTCACTATATTCAATAGGAGATGAAATAATGGATTTATATTTGATGAAAGCAGAATCATTATATAAAATATTGATTAAAAAATTTGAAGTATCTTTTGAAGGGTCTAAGGTAGAATTCTCGTTAGATGATTTGTATAGTTTGGGATTGAAATTAAGAAGTAAGAAGTTAATTTCAGATATTGATTTTGAAAAACTTAGAATAGTTGCAATTACTCATGACATAAATAAGTTAGAAGAAATACACCAATATTTTGATGTATTTAAGAAAGATAAAAATATAACAGAATCTGCTCTGGCACAGATGTTAAAAAAATTATCATTTGAAGCAAAAGATTCTGTAATTGATGCAAGTGATTTTAGTGCTTTTAATGAATATATGCACGTAGAACGAGAAATACAACATAGGTTAGAGAAGATAATTCTTAATAAAATACAGAGAGAAAAAAGTTCTTTAACTTTTATTGTAGGAAATGTAGGAGATGGAAAATCGCATCTATTATCTTACATGAATAATCAATATTTTGATATTTTTAAAAAAAATAAAGTATATATACATAATGATGCAACGGAAAGCATTAATCCTAATTTATCATCTATTGATTCGTTAATGGATATTCTCACAAAGAATAAGAATGAAATTGAAGGTTATAAACATGTTATTATTGCTATTAATTTAGGGGTAGTTAAGAGATTACTTCATAAAATAAAGTCAGATTCGACATTAAGTGAAATTACAATTGCATTGAGTAATATAGAAAAAAATAATCAGGAAAATATAGAAGATAAAAAAGTATCAGTGATTTCATTTTTTAATAATGCAAACTTTGAAATTGATGAGACGGGTGTGAACAGCTTATATTATGATCAAATTTTTAAAAAAATATGTTTAAAAGAAGAAAATAATCCATTTTATAATGCTTACAGAAATGATTTAGAAAATGGCTATGATAAAGTTGAACATATTAATTATGAGCTGTTCTTAAATAAGAAAGTCCAAGAAGCAATTAAATATTTATTGATAAGAATTCAAGTTTCTAATGGTATAATCATCTCCACTCGAGATGTATTGAACTTTATTCACGATATTATTATACCAGCAAAGGAAATTAAAAGTAATTACACATCATATTTACCTTATTTATTATTTGAAAGCCAAAATAAGTCTGAGATATTAAAAGCTATTTATTTTCTTGATCCATCACGAAATTCAAATAAAAAAATTGATGAATTTAATGTTGAGGTATACAACTATGATGATGAGTATGTTGATAAAATTGAAGATAAAATTGAAGATAATGAAAGAGCAATTCAAAAAGTTATAGAATCTGTTGGTAAATTAGATACGGATAGACATAAAATTCGAGTTAACACATTTCTTAGAGTTCAATTTTTATTAGATTATCAAAATGAGTTATTTGATAATGAAAATTATTTTTCTTTTCTAAGTATTCTTTCAAAAAATGTAAGACAAATTAAAGAGTTGGCAAAATTGATACAAAGCAATGTATTACGGTGGAACGGTCAAACTGTAAAAGGATTCGCGTTTATAAATAATTTGAGTTTAAAAACTAGAGTTGCAGTGCCATTAAGATTAAACTATGTAGATTTTGAAATTAACAAGTTTGAAATTAATATGTGTTTTAAAGATACAAGTAATGAAGCTGAATATTTTGTTAAAATAGATTTTGAAGATTATGTGCTATTGACAAAAATTCATAATGGATATGTTATTTCTAATATTGAACGGTCAGAGGCAATGAATTTTAACAATTTTGTATTTAACATATTACTGAATACTAATAACAATGAAACTGTTATTGTTGGTAATATAAATGATGGATATCTATATAAAATAGAGAATAATGGGATTGATTATGAAGTATCAGAGGTGAAAATATAATGTCTATTGAATTAGAAAATTTAAAAAAACATTTGGAAATGGATAAAGGAAAGATAAAAAATAATCATCATAAATCAGGACAATTATTACCGTTTATGACCCGTGAGCCAGAGAGAGCAAAATTTGAAAATGGATTTGCACCAATTATAGGTAATTTAGCAAGGATTAGCATTAACAAAGGTGAGATATCAAAGGATACTAAATCCTTTGATAAGGATATAAGTGATGATTTTGATTTATCTAAAATAGGTAATAAAGATAAATTTTTAAAATTATTTTCTAATTCGGCACTTGATGAAATTTATATTCCCAAGTTGCTGGCGTATAAAAAGTCGAACGAAAAAAAAAGTTCAAGTGGAGAATTAAAGATTGCAGCATTTTTAAATTATACACTTGAGCTAGAGAAAAATAATATGTGGATTGAATTTATAAATAAAAAAGATGAGCACAATCTTTATGAAAAAATTATTATAGAAAATTTACATGAACTAACTAATAATAATATAAAAAAAGAAAAATTTGTTTCAATTGGTGACCAAAGTATATTCTTAGATTATTTTAATCATGATTTGAACAATTTTATGAAAAATACAACATTTTTTATGAAAAATATTGATACATTTTTTAGCTACTATTATTTTTTCATAATTAGTCAAATAATAATGAATATTGGAACCTTCGATGAGTTTAATAAAAAAAATATTTTTTTTGCACTTGATACGGAAAAAATATCAGGTTCAAGACCAACAAATGATAGAGGTTATGCTCAAGTTAAAGAAAACGCAACTGATTTGTTAGTTAACGTTGATTTATTAGATTATTTAAATTTATTAGTTCCTAGTGAAAAATTTTATAGTTTATTTCAGTTAACAGATATAAATTTTGAATATTCAATAGAACTTAGAAATAATTTAAGTGAATTTTTAAATGAGTTTTTGGAGGATGATATAAGCATGTCATCTGAAAATAATATAAAGGATAATATAAAACTTTTAAAATTAAAATTAACAAAAAATTTATCCGACGAAACTAAATCTAGATTTTCTAAATCTTTTGAAGCAATAGCAGTAAAATATTTTGTAAAAAGACGTGGTAGACTTGGAAATGTTTTAAACATGACTGATGATACTGTATTGGTGATTACAGCGGGTATAGTTGGTTCAGAAAAAATGCTTGTTAAAGATGTTATTACCGAAATGAGTAATAGAGGAATTTCATTAGATAATATTTCTAAAAGAAAATTAGTAGAAACATATGAAAAAATGAATATTCTTGAAAAATTAAGCGATAGCGGGGATGCACAATATGTCAAACCAATATTATAAATTTTTAATCGAACGGTTATTTAAATGGTTTAAAACCCAAAATATTAGTGCTGGTAGCAGGTATTATTTGAATTTAGATCAAAATAATGAAGTTGTTAGATTCTATAATGCATTTGAAATGAATGATATTATTTCTACTGAAGATTTTGTAATTGATCAAAAGGACGTGCAGTTCCATGGTAAAGTGGTAAATATAAATGGTGTTAACATATTATTTGTTGCAGCAACAGATAAAATGAACTCAGATTTTTTAGTAACACTTAGAAATAGGGTTAGTTTACAATCTGACATATGGAGAAATACGGCACTTTTTATCGTGTGTACTGAAATTCTTGACAGTATATCGGGTGGAGCCATGAATGTTAGTCACGGAAATGGGCCTTTTTCTGTTGATAAAATTAAACACGATTTAAAAAGTGAAATAGAAAAGTCCGGGTTATCGGACGCTAACCAAGTAGTATTAGAAGAGTTTAAAAAGAATATAATTTTGGAAGATTCAATGAACTTAACATTATTAGATTTTGCCAGTATTTTTTCAATTTTAGAAAAATCAGAGATTACTCCGGATGACTATAAAAATATGGGTTATTTTTATGATACACAAATACAAACGTATGATGCTGATAATATTAAAAAAAGATTAAGAGAAAATAAGCAAGATTTTCAAAAGATTGGTGGTTGGCAAGAATATAATACTGTTGAAGATAAAATAGTTAACTACACGCAAGCAGATTTAGAATCAATGAGTATGTTGAAAGAAAAGGATATTTGGATGGATGTCGATTTTTCAAAAATAAAAAGAGGAAAAGAAAAATTAAAAGAATTAAGAAAAGATACAATTATTTATCAATCAGATAAAATAAATAAAGTTAATCCTGATTTAATTATATATGACCGAAGTAGAGAAAATGGTGAAAATAAAAATTCTGTTAAGTACAAAAACAGATTTATTTTAATATTTAAAAATAATATTAATCATGAAAATAATCAATTGATAATAAAACTTCCTTTTGATGATTCTGTGAAGGCATCAAGAATTAATAAAAGTAAGAGCCATATAATTGATGGGAAATCTGCTGAATTTACTGCAGATGGTAATAATTTAAAAATTATTGTAAACGACTTCAATGTGATGGATATATATGGAATTAAGACCTCATATGAACATTCAAAGGCACAGAAATATACATTTCAAATAATTTATTTACCATTTTCTCAAGACATATTTAATAATATATTATCGAGTTATCGTGTAAAAATAACTAAATCTAAGATGGAGATTCAGTTAGAATACGAAAAAAATTATATAATTGGTGGTACAGATTTTATTGATGAGGTTGATTATGATCAGATTAAATATAATGTAATTCCTATTTCAGATGAAGTGGGTGTAAATATTAATTTTGAAAATATTGATTCAGATGAAAGTGAGAATGAATTTAAGCTAGTTAATGAAGGCATTGAAATACCATTTTCAATTTTAGATAATAGTCAGAAGCCGGTTCCCAGAAGTGGTTTGTTTATAGAAAAAAATAGGCGTAAGGCTAATGAAAGTTTAATTTTTGATGGGGCTAAAATAATTAATGGTACAGAAAAATATTATGTCTTTAGTGAAAATAAGAAGTTGTTGAATTATGAAGTAGATATTATTAAACAACAAATATTGTATGCAAAAATAGATGATTCAATTGTCACTAGTATTGAAGTTCAGATACCTGAACAAATAAGAATAGACTATATTCTTATTTGTAAGCTATTAAAAGAAAGAAATACTATTTTAAGTTTAAGTTATTTTGATCAAGAATTATTGAAAGCTCTTAATAAATATTGTGATGATTTTGATGAAGTAATTAATCAAATCTCCGAAGAAAGACTTACATTGGAATTAAAAGATTTATATAAAATGGGTACAGTAGAAATCGATGGGGAAATAGCTTATACACCTTTACATCCAGTATTGATTAAATATCAACTAGAGTTATTAAAAAGGACAGAATTTCAATCTATACCTGAAAATTTTATTCGAACGTTAAATCCAAGTGGATTAGTTCCATATATATCAAAAAATGGGGGACTATTAAAATCAAATTTTGATGATAGTTCGCCTAGATGGTTATTCTTTAATGAATTTAAAAAATCAAAAATATCAGCGATTTCTAGAAATATTATTACTTCTAGAATGTTAGATTTTTATAAGCATTTTCATTATCTTTTTGAAGTAAGTTCTGATTATGCATTAAATGCTTCAATGCATAATATTAACGATGATAAAACAATATTAAAGAGTACGATTGATTTTATGTTAAAACAGCTTCAAAATACTAAACAAGGGTTTAAATTAGAAAATATGCATCCTGTTAATTTATATATAAATAACGATAAAAAAATTCTTAATCCAATATATGACCAATTTAATCAAATTATAACGGCAGCTGATTTTGAAAATTTATTTTCTGAAAAATTTATGGGAGATAAAATTAATGATTATGCTAATGAAGACGTAATTAAAGTATTAAAATCGCGGATTAATATTTATCATAATTTTGTTAGACAACCATATAGTCATGTTTCATTTTATAAGATGGATGTCGAGAGTAATGCCAATAGTTTTAAATCAGATAAGCTGGAAATGAATTATACTTTAGGCGGTCTAATAAGTGGTAAAAAATATAGTCTTGATAAAAAAATGTTTATACAAGGATTCGGTGTAAATATGGATTCAAAATATTTACATCGGCCATTGATCAAATTTATGTATGATTGGAATGCATTTAGTGTAGCCAACAATGCGGAAACAAATGTTTATCAAGCAGGAATTACGAATGTAAATAACATTCCAAGTTTTGAAAGTGAAGATGGTCATTTTGATGATATATTAACGAATATTATGGAAAATAGTAATTGGGTAACGTTATTGGATCCAGATATCAGTTTGGATTATTTTTCGGAACGTAATGATTTATATATTATTCATTATACAGATCAAAGTAACACTTCAAATTATGAGTCAATAACTTTTACAAACCAAATTGAACAATATAGTTTAATTATCAATGATAAGATAGAAAGATATGACAAAACTATAATTAAAAATAAAGAAACAAGTTTAAATATTATTAAATCATTTAACATTATTAATGGAGAATGGCTTCTAAAAATTATCGGAGATAAAACGAATCACAATATAGTGAGGGAAAAGTTAAGTATTATTTCGGCGTATAAAGAATTAATGGGTATTTTAGAAACTGAGAATATTATTTGGGTGCCCATATCGCTAGAAGAGATATTAAGAGTTTCTGGAATGGTTGGCATGAGCCAAAAAGAAGGATTATTTACAGCAAAAAATCTAGGAATGACAGGAGCTACAAGTGATGATCTGTTATTCATGGGTGTTGAAGTAGGAGAAAATTTAAAAATTCATTTGTTTCCTGTCGAAGTTAAAGTTGGACAGAACCATTCGGATGTTATATCTAAGGCAACGTTGCAGGCGGTTAATACGGCAGAAACAATAAATGAGGCGCTGAGGGATGAAAATAAATTTAAATCCGAATATTACCGTAATTTTTTTATGACAATATATTTAGCTAATCTAAAAAAAATGTTTAATAACAAGTTAATAAATGCAGAACTATATAAAAAAATTCAAGATAATGATGATAAGTTATTGAATAATGATTTTATAATTTCAAATGAATTAAACGAATATTATGGCAAGGCTTTCATTGTTTCATTTGGTGATAGAAATGATAGTCGGAGAATTCTTAGAAAGGAATTAGGCGGTAAGAATATAACTGAAATTAAACTTCCTGAGGGTGACGCATACATTTATGCAAGTAAGGGATTAAATGAAATCATCTCAGAAATTAAAAGTGGAAAATTGGGATTTCCGGAAGAAAGCCTTTTAAAAAATATTTTGCATGATGATAGTTATCAAGAAACTATCGATACTGATAAAGGAAAAAATATTATTATAAACAAAGAATTAGATACAGAGTCAGCTTATGAATATTGTGAAAATAAGGATAAAAAAAATTTTGAAGATAACAACGAAATTAAATCTATAAATAGTATAAATGAAAGTCAAAGTCAATATTCGAATATAAATGAACTTTCTGATTTTGAAATAGAATATCCTGAAAATACATTTTCTGAAAAAACTAGAATTAAATTAGGCGTTAAAAAAGGTAGTGTTGATGAAGCTTATTGGGAGTATGGAAATCCAGGGCTTTCAAATAGGCACATGATTATTACGGGTAAGTCTGGGCAGGGGAAGACTTACTTTGTTCAAACATTACTGTATGAGTTGGCTAATAAAAATATTAATAGTTTGGTAGTTGATTATACTGATGGATTTTTGGAAAATCAATTGGATAAAAATTTTGTTAGCAAAATGAGACATGATAATAAAATTCAATTTCACTTAGTTAAAGCGGGGGATAAATTACCTATAAATCCATTTAATCTTCAAGAAATAGATTATGGTGGTGGAACCTTTATTACTGAAGATGTAAATGATATGGCAGACCGAGTATCTCAAATGTTAGATAACGTTTTTGAGTTAGGCACTCAGCAAAGGTATTCATTGAAAACTGCAATAAGTGATGGTTATGCAAGAAACGGTAAATCATTTACCTTTTTACATTTAAAAAATATATTAAGTGACGAAGATGAATTCAAGGATGGGTTAAAAATAGTAGGTAGACTAGATATGTTATTGAGTTCAAATCCTTTCACTTATACTAAAGATTCCAAAAACTGGGAGTCATATTTAAATAAAGATGGAACTATTCATATTTTTCAATTAAAAGGATTTCAACATGATATACAAAAAGTTATTACTGAATTTGTACTTTGGGATTTGTTTAATTATCTTCAAAGTATTGGAAATACAGAAGAAAATCCAATTCCAGTGGTACTTGATGAAATACAAAATTTAAATTTTAAAGATAACTCTCCAACTGTTAAAATTTTAAAAGAAGGAAGAAAATTCGGTTGGTCAGGAATTTTTGCAACTCAATCTATATCAGCTATTAAGGGTGATATCAGTAGTGTCTATAATGCATCTGAGCAAGTTAATTTTTTACCATTGGAAGACCAAGTTAAACTTATTGCGAACACGCTATCTTTAGATAAAGACAGTAATCAACAATATCAATATCTTTTATCTAATTTACAAAAAGGCGAAAGTATTATTAAAGGGCCTATGCTTAATGGTACCAATCAAGTGGTATCACGAATAGAATCTATTAAAATAAGTGGATTTGATGATCGTATAAACTAAGTAAAGTAAATTATGACACACTAGGGTTGTATTAGTATATATTATTGGTATAATAGTACTTACTGAAATAGTGCGACCTTCAAATCGTAGATTTTTTCAGAATCTAATTGAAATGATGGTGATAGTATGCCAGATAATAGTAAAACTCGTGTCGTTGTTGGGATGAGTGGTGGCGTCGATTCATCAGTTGTTGCTTATTTATTAAAGCAACAAGGTTATGATGTAGTTGGTGTCTTCATGAAAAACTGGGACGATACGGACGAAATGGGTGTTTGTACTGCAACAGAAGATTACAAAGATGTTGCTAAAGTAGCAAACAAAATTGGAATTCCTTATTATTCCGTTAATTTTGAAAAAGAATATTGGGATCGCGTATTCACATATTTCTTGGATGAATATAAAAAGGGTCGGACACCAAATCCAGATGTGATGTGTAATAAAGAAATTAAGTTTAAAGCATTTTTCGATTATGCTATGGAACTTGATGCTGATTACATCGCAATGGGACATTATGCACAAGTTGAGCAAGATGCTGACGGTATTATGCATATGTTACGTGGGGATGATAGTAACAAAGATCAGACTTATTTCTTGAGTCAATTATCACAAAAACAAATTCAAAAAGTTATGTTCCCAATTGGAAACATTGAAAAACCAGAAGTTAGAAGAATTGCTGAAGAAGCTGGACTTTCAACTGCTAAGAAAAAAGATTCAACAGGTATTTGTTTTATCGGCGAAAGAAACTTTACAAAGTTCCTTGGTGAATATTTACCAGCACAAACGGGTAATATGATGACTGTTGACGGTGTAAAAATGGGCGAGCATTATGGTCTTATGAATTATACAATTGGTCAACGTAAAGGTCTTGGTATTGGTGGTACGGGTGAAGGTAACGATCCTTGGTTCGTTGTAGGTAAAGATTTAGCAACAAATACATTGATTGTTGGACAAGGTTACCATAATGATTTACTTTATGCCGATTATCTTGAAGCATCAGAGTTAAGTTTTATGGCACCAATCGATCGCTTTGGCAATGATTTCCATATCACTGCTAAGTTTAGATACCGTCAAACTGATGTTGGTGTGACGGTTCATTTAAATGATGACCGTACAGAAGCTACAGTTGAATTTGATGCACCAGTACGTGCTATTACACCTGGACAGGCTGTTGTCTTTTACGATGGCGCAGAATGCTTAGGTAGTGGTATCATTGACGCTGCATTTAAAAAGTCAACTGAGGGATCAAAACAATTACAATATGTTTAAATTGAATTTATAATAGTTAAGGCACAAACAAATATTTTGTTTGTGCCTTTTTATATTTGTGGCATAATATAATAGAGATGAAAAAACGAAGGGGTCTTATTGACTGATGACTAATATATATTTTATTCGACATGGCAAAACAGAATGGAATCTTGAGGGACGATACCAAGGTGCGAATGGAGATTCACCCTTACTTGAACAAAGTTACATAGAAATACAACAATTAATCAAAGCACTTAAATCAATAAAATTTGATGCTATTTATTCAAGTCCTATTAAGCGTGCAAAGGACACAGCAAATTTAATTAATACAGGCCTAAACCAAAATTTGGATGTTATTTTGAATGATAACTTAGAAGAATTTCATTTAGGGAAAATGGAAGGCATGAAGTTTACAGATGTGGCTGTTCAGTATCCTGAGGAACTCGATGCCTTCCGTAATCATCCCGATAAATATGATCCTAAAAATATTAATGGCGAAACATTTCAAGCTTTATTAAAGCGGATGGTTCCAACAATTAAAAAAATTGTTGACCAAAATAAAATAGATGCAAATATTATCATTGTTAGTCATGGTGCGGCGCTTGGTGCCTTGATTCACGATTTATTAGGAGTACCGCTGAAAGACTTCCGTAAACAAGGTGGCTTATCGAATACTAGTACGACTATTTTGGAAACACAAAATGGAACCGAATTTAAATTAGTTAAATGGAATGATACTAGTTATTTGGATAGAATACGCGATGAAAGTGATGTCGTTTAAGGAGTAATAATGGGTAAGAGAGAAGAAAAAGAAGCAGAATCAAAACATATTATTCATCAATTAGTTGAAAAGGTTGAAAAAGAACCTAATAATCAAACGGCTTATTATGAATTAGGTAGTTATTTAACAAAAGTAAAAGACTACCCTCAGGCGGAAGAACTGTATAAAAAAGCTATTGGATATTTTGATGAGAAAAATGAACAAGTTGATTTATTACAATATGGTCTTGGTAACGTGTTTTACGAGGCAGAACTGTATTCTGAAGCAATTCAATCATTTCAAAAAGTAACTAATCAAAAGTTGAAAGAAACAGCTTTTTTAATGTTAGCACAATCATATATGGCTCAAGAGCTGTATCAACAAGCATTAGTATTTGCGATTACGGCTCAAGAAATAAATCCTAAAAATATGGACGCCAACGAATTAATTGGCGATATTTTCTTAGCATTGGGTCAGTTTGAAAATGCTGGTAAATATTATGACTTAGTTCTTAAAATAGATGAAAATAATGCAAAGGCTAATTTTCAACGAGGCTTAGCTAATATGGTTTTAGGAATTGAATTCAATACTTATTTTGATCGTTCAAAAATAGCCAATCAGGCCTATTTTGAGGCACAAAAACAAAGATTAAGTGAAATAGAATCGTTTATAAAATTACGTGATAAATAAAGAGGATGTGAAATAATGGTTGTTCAGAAACTAAATTTATTTAATGATGATCCTCAAAGTGATGAAACACAAGCTTACTTGGTTGGTAAGGTTGCAACCATATTTTTTCAAAGCCAAGATAGTTTTTATAAAGTGATTCTAATTCACAGTATTGAAAGTAATTTGGAATGGCCTGAAGATGAGGTTGTTGTTACTGGTAATTTTGCTGACATTAAAGAGGAATCTACGTACCGCTTCTATGGTCAACAAGTTGAGCATCCCAAATATGGGAAACAATTTCAAACGAGTAATTATCAAAATGAAACACCTACTTCAAAAATGGGGCTTATTACCTATCTATCTGGCTCAGAATTTAAAGGGATTGGGAAAAAGACTGCGGAATCAATTGTTGAAAAGTTAGGAACGAAAACAATTGATAAAATATTAGCAGATGATACTGTACTTGATTCATTAGAATTATCAAACAAGCAGAAAACAACAATATTAGAGACTGTTCGAGTAAATAATGGGATGGAACAAATTATTATTGGATTAAATGGTTTTGGATTTGGTAGTCAATTAGCCGCAACTATTTATCAAACTTATAAAGAAAAAACCCTTGAAATTATTCAAGAAAATCCATATCAACTAGTAAATGATATTGAAAATATTGGCTTTAAAAAGGCAGATCAAATTGCTGGAGAATTAGGATTTGCAGCTGATTCTTCAGGTCGAATACAAGCAGGTATTTTGCAAAGTATCAATGATTTATGTCAACAAGATGGCGATACCTATGCGACTGCAGAGCCGTTGTTGGAAGCATCTTTACGATTATTAGAGAGTAGTCGAAGAGTCAGAATAAACCCTGAGGCAATCTCAAAAGAACTCATTAATTTAGCTAAATCAGGACTCGTTGTCGGTGATGAACAGCGTATTTATTTAAAAAATCTGTATCATGCAGAATACCAAATTGCTGAACATTTAAAAAGATTACTTTCATCGGGGCAAGAAAAAGGTAAGTTAGCAGAAAAAGATATTGATAAAGCAATTCGTAAGATTGAAAAAAAACTTGATATGAATTATGGTGAGTCACAGATTAATGCCATTAGGGCGGCTATGAATTCACAGATATTTTTATTAACAGGTGGCCCAGGAACGGGTAAAACAACCGTTATTAATGGTATCGTGGAGTTATTTGCGGAATTAAATGACTTTTCGCTCGATCTTAGTAGTTATGGAGAAGGACAAACATTTCCTATTCTTTTAGCTGCACCTACTGGGCGAGCAGCAAAAAGAATGACTGAAACGACTGGATTACCTGCCAGTACAATCCATAGACTCTTAGGACTAACTGGAAGAGAATCGAATAATGATGTTGAAACGAAAGATTTAGAAGGTGGCTTATTAATTATCGATGAAATGTCGATGGTTGATACGTATTTATTGAATACATTAATGAATGCAATACCTACAGATATGAAAGTCATTTTTGTAGGTGATAAAGATCAATTGCCTTCTGTTGGTCCTGGGCAAACATTTTATGATTTATTGAAAAGTGACTATCTTGAGCGAAAAGAATTAACGGATATCTATCGTCAAGGTGATGGGTCATCAATAATTTCACTCGCACATTCAATAAAAAAAGGTGAATTACCTGCTGATTTTACACAGAATCAAAAGGATCGTTCATTTTTCGCGAGTCGTGAATTTCAAGTTGAATCAATTATTAAACAGGTTGTTGAACGAGCTAAGAATAAAGGGTTCACTTCAAGTGATATTCAAGTTCTGGCACCAATGTATCGAGGTGCGGCGGGAATTAATCGTTTAAATGAAATGTTACAAAATATTATGAATCCACTTGAAAATAGTAGACAAAAAGAAGTACTTTTTAGAGATCAAAAATTTAGAATTGGTGACAAGGTGTTACATCTTGTTAATAGTCCTGAAAATAATGTTTTTAATGGAGATATAGGTAAGATTGTAGGAATTACATTGGCCAAAGATAGCGAAGATAAGGTAGACGAACTAGTTATTGCTTTTGATCAAACAGAAGTGACTTACAGGCGAAATGAATGGCAAAAAATAACTTTGGCATATTGCACATCTATTCATAAGTCTCAAGGTAGTGAGTTTAAAATGGTTATTTTGCCAATGGTTTCGCAGTATAAGCGAATGCTTAAACGTAATTTACTGTATACCGCAATTACCCGTGCTAGCCAGTTATTGATTTTGCTTGGCGAAGAAAAATCATTTGAAGAATGTGTTGAGAATGAATCAGCCAATAGAAAAACAACGTTATTATTACGAATTGAACAGATTTTTGATGGTGATATTAAAAAAGTTGATGATTCGATTAAAGAGAGCCAACTAGCTAAAAAATCTATTAAAATAGCTCCGCCTGTTCCAACTTTAATTGAAAAATTTATTTTAACTAACGACAATATTATGGATGGTTCAATTGATCCAATGATTGGAATGGAGAATAGCCGACCATAGAAAAAGCCTATATATCTCAATTAAATGAGATATATAGGCTTTTTAGTTAATCCAAAATGGGTATGATAAGACGCTATACTCAATTTCAAAGAAACGGGTTCCTAGGTCTTCACCATCCATTTGACCGTACTCTAAAGAGTCAACGGAAAGTTTAATTTTATCTGATGTAAAATGGTGAACACCTTTTTGGTTAATATGTTTACCAGATTTCAGTAAAATGGCTAGATAGATTAATTTTAGTGCACTAGGTTTTTCAATGATAATTAAGTCTAAATTATTTTTTGTCGGATCTGCCATTGGTAAAATTGGAACACCGCCACCAAAGTAGGGATGATTTGATGTTGTTACAAGAAAGGCATTTTGATAAAATTCTTGATGGCCATTCACCCGGACAGTTATGGGAAATGCAGCTTGTCTTGATAAAGTTCCTAATAGGGCGCTTAAGTAAGTAAGCGATCCTAGATGAAGTTTATTCAATAGTTTCTTTGAACTTGATTGATTTGCGATACTTACTATTTGCGCATCGAAACCTACGCCAACATTATTTATAAAGTATTTTTTTTCATGCCGTGATAATTCGTGCATGACACCTAAGTTTAATAGTTTAGGTGAAGTTGTGTTTAATACTTGTTCAAGAGCTACAAGTGGAGATTTGGGGATACCGACACCTCGAGCAAAATCATTTCCTGATCCTGCAGGAATATAGGCAATTGGGATATCAAATGTGTTCGCATTTTTAACACCATTGATACATTCATTTAAAGTACCGTCGCCGCCAATAACTAGTATAATTTGATTATTGTCTGTTTCGATGGGGTGATAATGTCTGGCGTAATTTTCCGTTAGAAGGGAAGCATGACCAATATAGTCTGTCAGATGGGCCTTAAAATAGACATTTTGAGAAATTAATTTTTTTTCAATAGATTGCCAAATTTGTTTAGCACGACCACTTCCAGCAGACTCATTAACGATAATGAAATATTGATTCATGAACTTCCCTCCTTAATTAATACTAATAATTATAACTAAAATTTAAAAGGATTTAAAGATAAATTTTGATTATATAAAAATAGCTCAATATTCTAATTAGAATATTGAGCTATTTTTGTTAAACGATAACTAACATTGGTAAAATCATTGGTTTACGTTCAGTTTGTTCATATAAGAATTTTTGTAAGTCATCAACGATTGCATCATTAATCATGGCTTCTGTAATTTTATCATTTTTTAATAAGCGACTCATGACACGGAATAAGCGACGACGACCTTGATTAATTAATTCTCCTGATTCGCGCATATAGACAAATCCACGAGATAATAAATCTGGTCCTGCTTGAATTTCATGTTTTTTCATGTCAATCGTTGCAACGACAACAACAAGGCCTTCTTCAGAAAGGACTTGTCGATCATTTAGGACAGCGCTACCGATATCACCAATTCCTGAACCATCGACATAAATATCATCAGCTTCAAAATGACCAGCAATTCGAGCAGAATCACTAGTTAGAGCTAAGACATCACCATTTTCCATAATAAAGCTATTCTCTCTTGGAACGCCAATTTGTTCAGCTAATCCAGTATGAATTTTAAGCATTCTATATTCACCATGGACAGGGACGAAATACTTAGGTTTCATCAAACTGAGCATTAATTTTTGTTCTTCTTGGCCACCATGACCAGAAGTATGAATATTATTTACTTTACCATGGACAACAGTTGCTCCAGCTTCTGAAAGTTCATTAATAACGTGGTTTACACTGATTGTGTTACCAGGAATTGGAGAACTTGAGAAAACAACAGTATCACCAGGTTGAATAGAAACCTGACGATGAGTCCCATTAGCGATACGGCTAAGAGCTGCCATTGGTTCACCTTGTGATCCCGTACATAAAATTAAAATTTCATTTGCGGGTAATGAATTAATATCACGTGCATCAATTAAGGCATCATCTGGAATATTTAAGTATCCTAATTCACGTCCGTTAACAATTGCTGCCTCCATACTACGTCCAAAGACAGCGATTTTACGGCCTTTGGCAACAGCAGCTTCAGCAGCTTGTTGTACTCGGGAAATATTTGAAGCAAAAGTAGCAAAGATAATGCGGCCTTCACCTTTTTCAAAAATTCGTCGAATTGATTTACCAACGAATCTTTCTGATTTTGTAAAATTAGGAATTTCTGCATTTGTACTATCAGATAGTAGACAAAGTACACCATCAGCACCAAGTTGAGCCATTCTTTGAAGGTTGGGCGGCTGATTAGTAACAGGTGTTAGATCAAATTTGTAGTCCCCAGTGACTACAATGTTACCAGATGGCGTTTTGATTGCGACACCTAAAGTATCAGGAATTGAATGAGTTGTTCTAAAGAACGACACACTCGTTTTTCTGAATTTAAGAACAGTATCTTCTTCAATTTCATGCATTTCTGTTGTGGCAAGTAACCCGTGTTCTTCTAATTTTCCTTTGATTAATGCTGAAGCCAATGGTCCAGCATAAATTGGGACATTAATTTGTTTTAATAAATAGGGAATACCACCAATATGATCTTCATGACCATGGGTGATAACTAATGCTTTAATTTTTTGTTGATTGGCAACTAAGTATTGAAAATCAGGAATAACGTAATCAATTCCTAATAACTCATCTTCCGGAAACTTGATTCCTGCATCGACGACGATAATTTCATCTTGAAACTGGATGCCGTACATATTTTTACCAATTTCACCTAATCCGCCGACTGCAAAAACACCAGTCTCGTTATTTTTAACATTTATCTTTTTCATTCAGAAAACTCCGTCATTTTAAATGTAGGGTTTTCCTTTTCATATGCTAAAGCTTTATCTGATAATGTTTCAATGAATTCAATGTTATGTGTTGTTTGGTGACCAACAATACTTTGAGCTTCAATTTCAGAACTTGCTTCAAGGAAAAGTGATTTTGTTTCTTCTCTTTGTGGATTTCTATCTTGTGTTTCTTGATAATAAACTTTAAAAATCATTTGTAAAACTCCTTTAAATTAAATTGATATCATTTTGGTTAAAATGATTTGAAATGGAAATTAGAAACCGAACTGGGGGTTGTCTGCACAACATATAATTTATATTTTATCATATATTATTATTTAAGTATAGAATAGACCGATTTGAATAGACTTATAAAGGATAAAATTTAACAGACATGTTATAATTATGAAAAGTTATCGTATAAGGAAGAGTGGTGTTTTATAAATGTGGTTGGTAGTTAAAATAGTGACTGTAGTGGTTTTAATGATCATCATAATTTTAAATTATAACCGTCTGAAAAGAAATAGACAGATTACTATTCTTAAAAATAAAAGCAAACTTATTACAGATAATGCGGTTGAATTTGCTTTAAATAGACTACATGGTAATGAATATGGTATTAATTCTGAAATACTAAGGGTTACAGAAATTGTTTCAAAGGTTTGGGGTAAGAGGGTCATGGTATTTGAGTATCAATTTCAGATGAAGTCTCCTTCAGAAGAGAATATCGGGAAAATAAGAAACATTTTTTTCAATTTATTTGAAGAATTTGAAATGATGAACCTGGTTAAAAAAAGTGTCGAAGCAAAATCGGCATTTGAAGTAACAGATCTTTGGTATTTAGACGGTATTTTACATTTAGAGGTAGCACATTTGGTTAATGTTGAGACAATTATGTATACTAAAGATTTAAAAAAGGTATAGTTCAAACAGTATGTTTAAAGTGAAATAAAAAGAGTTTCTTCAATAAATTAATTATTGGAGAAACTCTTTAGTTATTTATTCAAGCATAATAGCATCGTTCGGTATAGCAAATGGTTTGTCAGTATTAATATGATCAAAGAATAATATACCATTTAAATGATCAATTTCATGTTGGACTACAATTGCTTCATAATTTTTCAAGCGGATTTTATGTTGTGTACCTTCGATATCAAAGTAACGAAGTGTAATCCGATCAGCTCTTGGCACATATCCAGGGACATCTCTATCAACTGATAAGCAACCTTCACCTTCTGAAAGTGCAGCAACTTGAACTGACTGACTTAAAATAGTAGGATTAATTAACACTTGTTTAAGTGTGGGCTCTTCACCTTCTGGGCCAGGGATTAAGACAGCAGTCATTCGTTTAGAAATTGCTAATTGCGGAGCTGCTAAGCCAACACCTGCGCGTAGATGATATTTTTCAGCTATTTCTTCATTTTGACTATTCTCTAAAAATTCCATTAAATCATGTGCGAGTTGTTTATCATCATCTGAAAGCGGAAAAGTCATTTCGCTTGAACGATTTCGTAAAATTGGATTACCTTCACGAATGATATTTTTCATTGTTATTTTAATCAAAATAGTACCTCCAAATTAATATTCTACGGTACATTGTAGCATAAAATAATCATATCTGTAGGCCATTTGAAAATTAATAGTTATGTTTCATTTCTTTTAGTTTTTAATGGATTGCTGTAAAATGAAACATAGTAATTACTTTCAAGTATATTGAAAGTATTAGTTGAAAATTAATTCAATAATTAAATAAAGTAAAAATAAAGGGAGTTTAACACACTAAATTATGAATAATAAAATTGATTACCCATTAGAAGCACATTGGACTACTGAAGAAATTATCTCTGTCAGTGAATTCTATAAAGCAATAGAATTAGCAAATTCTACAGGTATTGATCGAGAAGAATTGCTTTATAATTATCGTGAGTTTAAAAAAATTGTTCCTTCCAAAATGGAGGAAAAACAAATAGGCAGATCGTACGAAGATGAATCAGGTTTTAGTATTTATCGTACAATGAAATTTGCAAGAGAGAGTACAAGGGACGTTATTAAAATTAACCAATAGGGAGGTTATGATTTGAATATTGATGAGGTTAATTATCAGGTTAAAAGTTGGCTGACAGAGGCACGTGAAAATATTATTCATGCATTTGGAAATCCATTGTCTGTTGAAACAAAAAGTAGTCGAGTTGATCTTGTAACTAATATGGATAAACAGACTGAAAAATTTTTAGTAAACAAAATTCGTACCTTTGATCCGAAAGCCAAAATTTTAGGTGAAGAAGGTTTTGGGGATGATGTAACAAATTTAGATGGTACTGTTTGGATTGTTGATCCAATTGATGGCACAATGAATTTTGTCAAACAGAAAGATCATTTCGCGATTATGATTGGTATTTATGAAAACGGTATTGGAAAATTGGGATTCATTATGGATGTAATGAATAATGTTTTATATTCTGGTGGGCCAGATAGGGGCGTCTTTGCCAACGATAAAAAACTTGAAAAGCCTGAAAATATAGCACTTAAGGATGGCTTGCTAGGTTGTAGCTCACCTATGTTAATGATGGACTATAAGCATTTACAATCAATTGTTCAACATAGTTCAGGTGCTAGGGTTTATGGAAGTGCCGGTATTGAGTTTGTTCACATATTACGTGGACAAGAAATTGGTTATGTTTCTCACTTAAAACCATGGGATTTTGCAGCCGGTAAAATATTGGCGGAAACTCTTGGTATCACCGTGAAAACAATTGACGGGTTAGAGCTCGATATGTTACAATCAGCAGATGTATTAATAGCAACGGAAAACGCACAAGAGGACATTTTAAAACTACTAAATAGTTTTTAGTAGAATCGCGTTGTGGCTGTGACTAACAAGTCGCAGTTTTTTTATGCGATTTATTTATGAAAAAGTATGAAAACTTTTAGTAAGTGTGTTAATTGTCTGCTATAATAGTGAACTGTAGTTATTATTCGTAAAAATATTAAGGCTCCAACGAAAGGAAGAACAAACTTGAAAACAAGAGATGACATTCGTAACATTGCGATTATCGCCCATGTCGATCACGGTAAGACGACATTAGTTAATGAATTATTAAAACAATCAGATACATTGGATGGCCATTCAGAAATTAGTGACCGTGCCATGGATACAAATGATATTGAAAAAGAACGTGGTATTACAATTTTATCAAAAAATACTGCTGTTAGAGTTGGCGACAAACAAATTAACATTTTAGATACACCTGGACATGCCGATTTCGGTGGTGAAGTAGAACGTATCATGAAAATGGTTGATGGTGTTTTACTTGTCGTTGATGCTTTTGAAGGAACAATGCCTCAAACACGTTTTGTTTTGAAAAAAGCTTTAGAACAACAATTAGTACCAATCGTTGTTATTAACAAAATTGATCGTATGGGTGCTCGTCCACAAGAAGTTGTTGATGAAGTTCTTGATTTGTTTATTGAATTAGGTGCTGATGAAGCACAACTTGATTTCCCTGTTATTTATGCTAGTGCATACAATGGTACATCAAGTATGGATCCAGATATCGAAACTCAAAAACATTCTATGGATGACGTTTTTGAAACAATTATAAATACAATTCCTGCACCAGTTGATAACAGTGACGAACCATTACAATTCCAAGTTTCAATGTTGGATTATAATGAATATGTTGGTCGTGTTGGTATTGGTCGTGTGTTCCGTGGAAAAATTGCTGTTGGTGATCAAGTTTCTGTTATTAAACTTGACGGCTCAGTTCAAAACTTCCGTGTTTCAAAACTTTTTGGTTTCTTCGGTTTAGATCGTGTTGAAATTAATGAAGCTAAAGCCGGTGATTTAATTGCAGTTTCAGGGATGGATGACATCTTCGTTGGTGAAACTGTAACACCAAGTGATCATCAAGAAGCATTACCATTAATGCGTATTGATCCACCTACACTACAAATGACATTCAGAACGAATGATTCACCATTTGTTGGACAAGATGGTAAAAACATTACTGCTCGAAAGATGGAAGATCGTCTTAAATTACAATTGCATACTGATGTTTCATTGAAAATTGAAGATACAGATTCTCCAGATGCTTGGGTTGTTTCAGGTCGTGGAGAATTACATTTATCAATCTTAATTGAAACTTTACGTCGCGAAGACTATGAAATTCAAGTTTCACGTCCAGAAGTTATCTACCGTGAATTCGAAGGCAAGATGCAAGAACCATTTGAAAGCGTCCAAATCGATACACCTGATGAATATTCTGGTGGTGTTATTGATACAATGGCTCAACGTAAGGGTGAAATGATTAACATGGAGACCGGTAATAACGGCCAAACTCGTTTAACTTTCTCAGCTCCTACTCGTGGTTTAATTGGATATGATTCACAATTCCTTTCAATGACTCGTGGATACGGTATCTTAAATCATACTTTCTCTGAATACAAACCAGTTATCCGTAACTGGGAACCTGGTCGTCGTAATGGCGCATTAGTTTCTATTAATTCAGGAAAAGCTACAACATATTCAATTATGAGTATTGAAGAACGTGGAACAATTTATGTAACACCTACTACTGATATTTATGAAGGAATGGTTGTTGGACAAAGTAGCCGTGAACGTGATATTTCTGTAAATATTACTAAAGGAAAAGCTATGAGTAATGTTCGTTCTTCTAATAAAGATCAAACAGCCTCAATCAAGAAACCAACTATTCTTACTCTTGAAGAATCATTGGAATTCTTGAACACGGATGAATTATTAGAAATCACACCAAATAATTTACGCTTACGTAAACGTATCTTAGATACAAATATGCGTGAAAAAGCTCAAAAACAACATAAAACAGATTCAAAAAAAGGTTAATTTAAAAAGAGTTGAAAATGATTAAGTTCATTTTCAACTCTTTTTTTTAATCATGATAAATAGTAATATGGTATACTATTAGGAGTCACGAGAGAATAAAATCGATGAAAAACAACATTTCTAAAGAAAATGTGATGGTCACTTTGCAAGAAAATGTAGATAAAATAAATAAATTTATCTGGAAACAGCGAAATACATTTTACTAGCTTGGTTATGTTACATTTTAAGAAGTAGTTGATACTTAATTGTTCGTTTTTCTCGTGAAGTAGATTTTGTGTTGGAGTGTGCTCTGTTTGAAGAAAAAACTGAAAAGAAGCAGATAAAGAATCTTGAAGTAACTTCGAATAGACACTTTAGTACTAAATTTGAAAAAATGAAGAAATAAGTTGGATTAAAAATGCAAATTTTAAAAAGAATAACACAAAAATTACAATATCTTGATTATTTTATTTTTATACCGTATATCATATTATCCGGAATTGGTGTGGTCATGGTTTATTCTGCTAGTTCATATAAGGTTCAAATGGCGGGTGGCGATCCAACGACATATTTAAAAAAACAATTGCTTTTTGCCATTTTAGGATTGCTAGTTGCTTTCCTTATATATTCAATGAAGGTTAATTTTTTTAAAAGTTCTGGATTTATAATATTATTTGGTGCAGTGTCCATTCTGCTACTTTTATACGTAGTACTTAGCGGTAAAACAGTTAATGGTGCAGCAGGATGGATTAACTTTGGCTCTTTTAACATTCAGCCCGCAGAAATCAGCAAGATTTTTTTAGTCTTGTTTATGGCGCAACAAGTTGCATTCCGTGAAAATAAAGAATTAAGTTATGAGGGTAGAAATAAACGTCGTTTTATCTATGCGATTGCAGTAGCCTTACCACTCATTTTAATTTTGGTTGAACCAGATGTGGGTGGGTTTATTATTAATTTTAGTGCAGTATTAATCATTATTTTGGCTAGTGGGTATTCAATTGGAATAACTTCTTTAATTTCTGTTGGTGGCATGGGTACTTTAATGATATTATTATCAAAATTAAAATCTGTTTCTCCAGATTCTGGTGGTCCATTAGCATATATGGCTAAAAGATTTAGTGGATTCAATGATCCGTTTAAATATCAGCAATCAACTGGACAACAGCTGGTAAATTCATATTATGCATTAAGTAATGGTGGTATTTTTGGTGCAGGACTAGGAAATAGCATCCAAAAACGAGGCTATCTACCAGAACCGTATACTGATTTTATATTAGCAATTACAGGTGAAGAACTTGGATTATTGATGGTATTTTTTATTTTAATATTACTTTTCAGTATGATTGGACGAATTATCTTTATTGGTTCTAAAAGTAAAGAAACTTTCCATTCACTTTGTTGTTATGGAATTGCGACGTTTATGACAGTGCAGACTGTATTTAATGTTGGTGGTATATCAGGTGTTTTACCAATAACAGGTGTAACATTTCCATTTCTTAGTTATGGCGGATCAAGTATGCTTATCTTGAGTTTCTGTGTAGGCTTAGTTTTAAATATATCAGCTTTAAGAAAAAAGGAATTACTAAATAATAAATAAAAAGGGGGTCATAATCAAATGCTTGACGAAGAAAATGGGACTAAGTTAGTTATACAAAAAAGACAAGGTGTCATTGTGTTTTTATACCATATGAAGCAAATTAAGCAGTTGAAACGATTCGGTATTATTCAATATATTTCAAAAAAAATGAAATATGTTGTCATTTATATGAATCAAGAAGACCTACCCGAGACGATTAAGAAAATTCAAAATTTAAAATTTGTTAAAAAGACAGAAGTATCGCATCGCCCTGATATTGATATGGACTTTGGGTCTCGAATGGGTGAAAAAGCATTTAAATTAACAGATGAAGATCAAGAAAAATTTAAAAATAAAAGTGAGTAAAGTATATGAGAATAATTTCAGGTGAATATGGCGGAAGAAAATTAAAAGCAGTTCCGGGTATGGCAACAAGACCTACAACGGATAAAGTTAAGGAATCAGTGTTTAATATTATTGGTCCTTATTTTGATGGCGGTAAATCGTTAGATTTATTTGCAGGTAGCGGAGGGTTAAGTATCGAAGCTGTTTCTAGAGGAATCTCGCATGCTTTTCTAATTGATAGACAGTATCAAGCAATTAAAACAATTAATGATAATATTGCTATCACAAAGGAAGAAGATAAGTTTACGGTCTATAAGCAAGATGCCGATAAAGCAATTGGACTATTAAAAGGTAAAGAAACATTTGATCTTGTTTTTTTAGACCCACCTTATAAGACCCAAGAAATAATTGATACGATAAAAAAAATAGATAGCAGCGAGTTGTTAAATAATCAAGCTTTAATTATTTGTGAAACAGATCAATATGCTAACTTACCTGATGATATTTCTGGATTCAGGCTATTTAGGAGACAAAATTATGGAATTACACAGGTAACGATTTATCAAAAGGAGAACTAAAATGAATGCAGTTTTTCCGGGAAGTTTCGATCCATTAACTAATGGACACTTAGATATTATTGTTCGATCAAGCCAAATTTTTGATAAAGTTATTGTCGCAGTTATGACTAATACTAAAAAGAAGTCATTGTTTACAGCTGATGAAAAGGTAGATTTGATTAGTGAAGCTACCTTTTCATTAGCAAATGTAGAAGTAGTTAGTGTTGAATCAGATTTAACGATTAACTTAATGCACCAATTAGATGCTAAAATAATTATTCGTAGTGTTAGAAATAATAGGGATTTTGAATATGAAAAAGATATTGCATTGATGAACAAAGAGTTAGATGAAACAGTGGAAACTGTATTGATGCTTGCTAATCCTAAATACGCACATATTTCCTCAAGTTTAATGAAAGAAATATTTAAATTTGATGGAGATATTTCAAATATGGTACCTAATCATATAAAAGTAGCTATGATTAAAAAATGTCATGAAGTAATTAGTAAGGAAGATTAACTTAAATAAAATGAATCATCATTAAAATACGTGATAATGATTTAAGGAAAAAAACGAATTTCATTTTAAATGAAATTCGTTTTTTTGCGTATTTAAATATAAGAGGGAGGTGGATAAGATGGATCAAATAAAAAAAATTTGAATTGAATATCGAAAAATTATCATTATTTGTGTGGTATCTGTAATAGCATTGACCATTTTTTCAATAGTTACACAACATAAAAGTAGCAAAACAGATGATATGTTAGTTAATAGTATTACTAGTACGTCGTCTAGCTCGGAAAAAAATATATCAAGCCATTTAGAAACCTCAAATGGTGGGAAAATCGTTGTGGATATCAAAGGAAATATAAAAAAACCAGGTATATACACAATGAAAACAGGAATGAGAATTAGTCAGGTAATCGATTTAGCTGAGGGATTTTTATCTAACGCTGATCAGAAACAGATTAATTTAGCTCAAAAAGTAACAGATGAGATGGTTATATATGTTCCGGCAAAAGGGGAAGTAAAAGAAAATAAAGTAGCAGCTACTACTGCCCAAGGATCTTCTGTTATGGATGCAGGGTCTACTACAGGAACTCAGGATAAATCGAATGATGAATCAACGGTTAATTTAAACACCGCAACGAAAGAACAACTGCAAGGGTTGACTGGAATTGGACCAAAAAAAGCAGAACAAATTTTACAATATAGAGAAGAACATCAATCGTTTAAAACTACGGATGAATTAAAAGAAGTTGGCGGCATCGGTGATAAAACATATGAAAGTCTAAAGGACTCATTAGCGGTCTAACTTTTTTTAAAGATTTATTTTTGATATACTATAAAAAAATGAAAGAAGGAAATACCTAAATGCCTGATAATAGAATTCCTTGGGATCAATATTTTATGACGCAAGCTGCATTACTATCATTAAGAAGTACATGTGAAAGATTATCTGTTGGTGCGATACTTGTTAGAGATAAACGGATTATTGCAGGCGGATATAACGGCGCTGTTTCAGGGGATGTACATTGTATAGATGAAGGTTGCTACCTTGTAGACGGACATTGTGTACGAACGATTCATGCAGAAATGAATGCAGTTTTACAGTGTGCAAAGTTTGGCTCAGCGACAGATAATTCAGAAATTTATGTGACAGATTTTCCTTGTTTACAGTGTACAAAAATGCTACTTCAATCCGGCGTGAAAAAAATATATTATTTACGTAATTATCATAATGATGATTATGCCATATCACTATTAGAAAGAAATAATGTTATTTTTGAGCAAGTAAAAGTTGATAAAAATTATATTGAAGAAATTGTTCTGAATAAAATATTTTCAGAATAAAATCAGTTGAAGCAGTTGATCTATTTTTTGCGACGTTAGTTATTGGAATAACAAGTTTATATGTTGTAAATTACAATCCTATTTGGATTATTTTCGCTATCGTTATTTTTATACGAATTATTACGTTAAAACGTTCGATAACTTTTTATATTTGTTGTGTCTGTATTTTAATTTTTGGTATTTATTTTTACAGTAATGCGAAGGAAAGCCAGAAGCAAGTTGTAGTTGAAAAAGAGGTACAAAATGTTAATGTGAAAATTTACCCTGATGATTATTCAATCAATGGTGATTTGGTTAGTTTTGATGGACAAATAATTTCTAATTCACAAAAAATTCGAGGATTTTATAACTGTAAGTCACAAAATGAACTCAATAAGATTAAACATAATAAACACACTAAAATTATAAACGTTGATGCTAAGCTACAAAAAATTAAATCAGCGACAAATGAAAACGAGTTTGATTATCAAAGTTTTATGCGAACTAAATCAATTTACAATAGTATGACTATTATAAAAGTTAATAATAGTGAAAAAAATGTCATGAATTTATCGCTTGAATCCGTGATAAGTAAGTTACATGAATTACGAGCAGAATTAAAAAGTTATTTTAATTCTTTATCCAATCCGTTAGATAAATTTTTGAATGCTTTGGTAATTGGTGATAAGACTCAGGAATTCAATCAGGATTTAGCCTCTATAAGACAATTAGGATTAATTCATTTATTCTGTTTATCGGGTTTACATGTATATTATTTTGTGATGTTAATAAGAACGTTAGGAAATAGACTATTAATCCCACGTGAGACAGTAGCCAAAGGATTACTTTTTTTACTTCCATGCTATTTAGTTATTGCAGGGGAATCTAGTAGTTTACGACGTGCAATTTTTATGTGTATGGTTCAACTTATTTGTGAACTAATTGATAAACCTGTCCAAGGGATTACGGTTTGGTGTTTCGCTTTGTTAATAGGATTGGTGATTGAACCACAAGTACTGTTCACATTTGGCGGTCAGTTGAGCTATCTAATGTCATTACTACTAATCTTTATGGAGAATAAAGGTACTTTTGAATCAGGTATTTGGCTAAACTTATTTAGTTTGCCATTTATTTTTTTCAACGTTTATCAGTGGAATGTTCTATCAATTGTACTTAGTATTTTTATTATTCCTATTTTTGAATTCTTAATCCTACCAATTGTAATTTTTGGAGGAATGGTTGGGATTCATTTTAAGGTTGTTATGGATGGGATAAATACTGTATTAAAAACGTTTATTTATTTTTTTGATGAACTAGCACGTTTACCATTAACGATAACGTTTGGTAAACCCAGTTTAAATATGTGCATGCTATTTTTCATGTGCACCTTAACATGTTTTTTACATCCTTCGTGTATTAAAAGATGGGCAATATTAGTTAGTTTCTATGTTATGGTATTTCTATGGATCCATTTTCCAATTCGGCAAGAAGTCGTTTTTTTTGACATTGGTCAAGGGGATTCAACATTGATAAGAAAGCCGTTTAATAGGCAAATTACATTAGTAGATACAGGCGGTAAAGTTCATTTTAAGATGGATAGCTGGCGAACTAGAAAGGAGTATCAAACTTCTGGTGAAAAAATTATTACTAATTATTTATTAAGCAAAGGAATCAGTCATATAGACTATTTATATTTGACGCATCAAGATGCAGATCATATAGGTAATTTTCCGTCTATATTAACCAAAATAGACGTCGATAGAATGATTGTTCCATCTGGAATGGAACAACTGCCACAATTCATTAAAAAAATAGAATCTACTCGACCGCCTAAAATGGTGATACCTATGACAGATAATAGTAAAAAACAGGATGCTGAATTGATGATTCTACATCCTTTTAATCAAGGTATAGGAAAAAACGAAGATTCTCTTGTTTTATTTGGAACAATCGGGAAATATAGCTATCTTATTACTGGCGATTTGGACCGAGCTGGTGAAAAAAAGGTTATTCAAAAATATCCCAATTTACAAATATCAATTCTTAAAACAGGTCATCATGGCAGTAAAACTGCGACTGATCCAATATTTATTGATCAAATAAAACCGAAGTTAGCGGTGATTTCTGCTGGTAAGAATAATAGATATGGCCACCCACATCAAGAAACATTAGATACTTTGAAAAAATATCGAATACCGTTTGTTAGTACAGCAGAGCATGGTATGATAAGAATCAGCAAGTTTCAAAATTATAAAGAAAAATTAGAAGTTTTTAACAATGAAAAGAGCTGATAAATATGAATTCACAGGCAATAATTTCAACGTTATCTCTTGAAAATGTGAAGCCAGTAAATCTTGTCTTAGGTAATGAGACTTATTTAATGGAAGATGTAAAAAAAGCATTTACTGAGTTGATACCTGAAGAAGAGAGAACGATGAATTTAGGTAAATATGATATGGAGGAGGTTCCGTTGGCTAAAGCATTAGATGATGCGATGTCTGTTCCTTTTTTTGGTGATAAGCGCTTAATTTTTATTCAAAATCCTTTTTTTCTAACGTCAGACACTAAAAAAAGAAAAATTGAACACGATATTGATGGTCTTTTATCTTATTTAGCTCATCCGGAACCAACAAGTATTGTAGTTATATTTGCGCCTTATAAAGAATTAGATGGTCGTAAAAAGATTAGTAAGATGCTTAAAAAATTTAGTCTAGTTATTGATAATCAACCGTTAAATGAGCGTGCAACGCGACAGTTTATAGCCCAAGAGATGGCTAACAAATCATTTGAAATAGATGAAAACGCTTTGGAATTATTTCTAGAAAGAACCAATACAGAATTATCAACAATCATGAATGAATTGCCAAAGTTATTTTTGTATAATTTTGAAACCCACCGAATTACATTATCATCTGTTGAAAATTTAGTTTCTAAAACTTTAGAACAAAATATATTTGATTTAGTAGATGTTGTTATTTCAAATAATATTGAAAAATCAGTAACGTTGTATCATGATTTAATTTTACAAAATGAAGAGCCAATTAAGATAAATGCAATATTATTGGGACAATTTAGATTATTATTACAAGTGAAAATTTTGCAAGATAAAGGTTACTCACAAGGAGATTTAGCTAGTGTTTTAAAAGTGCATCCTTATCGAATTAAGTTGGCACTTCAAAAGATAAAGAAATTTAATAGAAGTGATTTGAGGAAAATTTATTTAGCGTTAATTGATTTAGAAAAAGCAATGAAGACGACACAACAAGATCAAGAAGGATTATTCTCATTATTTATGCTTCAAATTAATCGTATAGATGTATAAAATAAAAAATACCCAGTAGATTATTAATCTACTGGGTATTTTTCTGAAAACTTATTTAGCGTAACGAGCAGCCATACGAGACTTATCACGAGCAGCTTTGTTTTCTTTGATCAAACCTTTAGAATGTGCTTTGTCGATTGCAGTAATAGCAGCTTTGTATAAAGCATCTACATTATCGGCACCAGCAGTCTTAGCTTGTTCAAACTTCTTTACAGCAGTACGCATTGTGCTTAATTGAGCAGCATTTTTAACGTTTGCTTTTTCATTCGTTTTTACACGTTTAATTGCAGATTGAATAATTGGCATTTAAGTCACCTCCACTTATCATGATCACCTTATTGGTTCTCAACAAATATTTCAACAACCATTATTATACCTAACCAAATTAGTTAATGCAATGAAAACTTGTAAAGGATTTTTACTTGATAGTAATAATTAGATAAGAGAAGTTATAAAAAACTTGCAATATACTCTAAATTTTAGTAAGGTTAGATTTGTTCCAAGTAACCTTTAACTTAGTTTGTTGACGTCTCACCGACGACTTACTCGGTTTTAGGCATTTAGATTCAGAAAGGTGGGAAACACTAATGGCAATTACAAATGAAAAGAAAACAGAAATTATGAACGAATATGCTCGTCAAGAAGGCGATACAGGTTCTGCTGAAGTACAAATCGCTGTACTTACTGCAGATATCGTTGAATTGAATGCACATATCGGCGTTCATAAAAAAGATTTCGCTTCACAACGTGGTTTGATGAAGAAAATCGGACATCGTCGTAACCTTTTAGCATATTTACGTAACAAAGATATTCAACGTTACCGTGAATTGATCCAACGCTTAGGTCTTCGTCGTTAAAACTAAAAGCAAAACTCTTAATAAGAGTTTTGCTTTTTTTATTTTTAAAATTTAAGATATGTCTACTATAAGTGAGTTAAATGTAAAACGTTCATAAATTTTATGGTATAATTGAGATTCAAATAAAGAAAAAGAAGGTTTTTTTCAATGGACGGATATAGAGTTGCGGTTGTCGGTGCTACAGGCGCTGTTGGAACACGAATGATTCAAATGCTAGAAGAAACAAGTTTACCCATCAATAGTATTAAATATTTGGCATCTAAACGTTCTGCAGGACAAGTATTAAAATTTAAAGGTCAGGATGTTATCGTAGAAGAAACAACATCTGATTCTTTTGAGAATGTTGATTTGGCTCTATTTTCTGCTGGCGGTAGTGTATCTAAAAAGTTTGCACCTGAAGCAATTAAACGTGGTGCAGTTGTTGTAGACAACACTAGTGCGTTTAGAATGGATCCTGATGTCCCACTAGTAGTTCCTGAAGTTAATGAACAGGCACTTTATGAACACAAAGGACTAATTGCTAACCCAAATTGTTCAACTATCCAAATGGTAGTTGCACTAGAACCAATTCGTAAAAATTACGGTTTAAAGAAGGTTGTTGTTACAACAATGCAAGCTGTTAGTGGTGCTGGAAACTTAGCTATTCAAGAATTAAAAGATGAAACACAAGCTTATCTTGATGGCGAAGAGATGGAAGCAAAGATTTTACCAGCTTCTGGTGATAAAAAGCATTATCCAATTGCATTTAATCCACTACCACAAATTGATGTTTTTGAAGACACAGGTTATACACATGAAGAATGGAAAATGATTCATGAAACGAAGAAAATAATGTCTAATCAAGATATTCAAGTTACTGCAACATGTGTACGTGTACCAGTTGTTGTTAGCCATTCGGAATCTGTTTGGTTTGAAGTTGAAAGTCATGATGCTTCTGTTAAACAAATTCAAAATATTCTTGCAGATGCACCCGGTGTGGTTTTACAAGATAATCCGGAACAACAGATATATCCACAAGCAATTAATGCCACTGGTAAGAAAGATACATTTGTTGGTCGTGTTAGAGCTGATTTAGAACAGGATAATGCCTTCCAATTATGGGTCGTTTCGGATAATTTGTTAAAAGGTGCTGCATGGAATTCAGTTCAAATTGCTGAAAAATTGCATGAATTAGATTTATTAAGAGTTCCAAAGTAAAAAGAAAGGAGTGAATTAAGCGAATGTTTGAAAATGTAGATATAATGACAGCTATGGTCACACCATTTAATGATCAGAATCAAGTGGATGAAGATCGCTTAATTAAATTAATTGAACATTTAATTTTAACAGGTTCAAAAGGTATCCTGGTTAATGGTACTACGGGCGAATCGCCTACGTTGAATCATTCTGAAAAATTAAATTTGATTAAAAAAACAGTGGCAATAGTTAATGGTAGAGTTCCAATTATGGCTGGTACAGGATCAAATAATACTATGGAGACAATTGATTTTACCAATGAGGTAGCCGCTATTACTGGTGTGGACGCAGCTTTAGTTGTTGTGCCATACTATAATAAGCCTAATCAAAAAGGTATGATTGCTCATTTTGAAGCAGTTGCAAATGCTTCGAAATTGCCTATTTTCATTTATAATATTCCGGGTCGTACAGGCGTAACTATGACTGTTGAAACAATTGTTAAGTTATCTAATAATAATCATATTATTGGTATTAAAGATTGTACAGGTAGTGAAAATTTAAGTCGTATTGTTGAACAAACGCCAGATGATTTCTTGGTGTATACTGGTGAAGATACGGATAGTTTGACTGCAAAAATCTTAGGAGCAAGTGGTGTTATTTCTGTTGCAAGCCATATATTTGGTATTGAAATGACTAAAATGTATCAAGCTGTACAAGATGGAAATATTAAGCTTGCAGGAGATATTCAAAGAGAGTTGACGCCAAAAATGGCTGCACTTTTTTCTCTTCCATCTCCTGGACCAGCTAAAGCAGCTTTAAATTACAAGGGTATCTTAGTAGGTGGGTGTCGTTTACCAATAGAGGCATTAACTGACAATGAAATAAATCAACTAGTGAAAATACTAAAAATATAAAATATGTAAGAGGTGAAGTAATGAGTAAAGTTAAAATAATTCCACTTGGTGGCGTTCGAGAAAATGGTAAAAATATGTATGTCGTTGAAGTGGATGATGATCTATTTATTTTTGATTCTGGATTAATGTATCCAGAAAATGGCTTATTAGGGATTGATATTGTAATTCCTGATTTTAGTTATTTGAGAGAAAATAAAGAACGAATTGTAGGTGTTTTCTTAACACATGGGCATGCAGATGCAATTGGTGCATTACCATACTTTGTGAGTGAATTTGATGTGCCTGTTTTTGGATCAGAATTAACAATTGCATTAGCAAAAATTAATATTGAAAATGATCCTAAGGCAAGTAAATTTTCTGATTTTCACGTTGTTAATGATCAGACTGAGATTGATTTTGGTAAAACGACAATTTCATTCTTTAAAACGACCCATTCAATTCCTGAATCATTAGGAATCGTTTTAGGTACTGATGAAGGGCAGATTGTTTATACAGGTGATTTTAAGTTCGATCAAGCTGCGGCACCAGTTTACCAAACAGATTTTGGACGTTTAGCTGAGATTGGTAAGAATGGTGTTTTAGCGTTATTAAGTGATTCAGCTAATGCTGAGAACCCATTCCCAACAGTCAATGAAAGTGCAATTGACGAATACATTAATGAAACATTTGAATATCAAAAAGGTCGTATTATTGTTGCCTGTGTGGCATCAAATATATTACGAGTACAACAGATACTAAATGCTGCAAAGGAAAGTCATCGAAAGGTTATATTAACAGGACACGATGTTGAAAAAATCGTTAAAACAGCTATGGATTTGAAGAAATTAGTTCTTCCTGATGAAAATTTAATTGTTCCAATGAGTGATATTAGCAAATATGACGATGATCAACTAATTATATTGGAAACAGGTAAAATGGGTGAACCTTTAAAATCATTACAGCGAATGGCTTTAAATCAACATTCAACTGTTAATATTCATGAAGGAGATCTTGTTTTCATTACGACAACAACGTCAAAAGCTATGGAAACTAATGTGGCAAAGACAAGAGATCTCATTTACCGAGCAGGAGCTGATGTGAAAGCAATTTCTGATGAATTAAATTCTTCAGGTCATGCTGGTCAAAATGATTTACAACTAATGATCAATTTAATGAAACCAAAATACCTGGTTCCAATTCAAGGTGAATATCGATTACTTGCGGCACATGCTGATTTAGCACATACATTAGGAATGCCATATGATCATATCTTTATTACTGGTAAGGGTGATGTTTTAAGTTATTCTGAAGGAAAAATGAATTTAGGATCGCAAGTTGAAGCAGGAAATACCATGATTGATGGTATTGGTGTTGGTGATATTGGAAATATTGTACTGAGAGATCGTAAAATACTTTCTGAAGATGGTATTTTTATTGCAGTCGTCACAATTGATCGTAAAAAGAAAAAAATCATAAACAAGCCTAAAATTACATCAAGAGGATTTGTTTATACAAAAACGAGCCTTGATTTAATTGAAAAGAGTGCTGAAATTGTGTCAGAAACAGTACAAGATAATTTGAACAATAAAGAATTTGATTGGGGACATTTAAAACAAGATGTTCGTGAAAAAATGAGTCATTTCCTATATGAACAAACAAAACGACGTCCAGTTATTTTACCTGTTATTATGGAAATTAATCAGTATCATAGAAAATCAACAAAGTCTAAAGAAGTTAAACCGGCGGAAACAAAAAATAACGAAAAATAATCAAAAAGGGATAACACAAATGTTGTTATCCCTTTTTTTAGAATAAATAGAGGATATTATGGCAGAAATTATTCCGTTTCCCGACCAAGAGAAACAAAATTATCAGTTAGCAAAAAAGGCTGTAAGTGACAAAAATTATCAACTAGCATCACAATTATTCACAAAAAATTATGATGGTCATCGTAGTTTTAAAAATAATAAATTATTGGTTAATTCTCTAGTTTTGGATGCTCAATTTCAAGAAGCGTTAATTATCGCTGACGAATTTTATAGCGATTACTTAAAACGTGGGGATCAATTTGCAGTTTATTTAAATATACTGTTAAAAAACAATAAATTTATTCGAGCTTGGCAATTGGTTAAAGAGCAACCTTTTGCCACATCACTAGTTTTGGATGCTGAAAATGAATGCCGTGAAAAATTCGATAAACAACTTAGACAAAATGAACGTCAATTTGCACACTTAGGTTCAGTGGACTTTTTTGGACAGCAACAAATTGTTCAAAGTGGACTGGTACTACCTAAAAATGAATTCTTAGATGCTTGTCAAAAAATATTTATGGATAAAGACGTACATCCAATTATAAAATCAAGTCTATTGCAAGAGGTACAAAAGATACCTAATAATATTGAAATAATAAACTATTTATGGGTTGATGGAACTCAGAAAAAAATTGACGTAAAAAAATTAGTTGCAAATGAAAATGAACCTGTATTACTGACAATTAATCAATTAACAAAAAATGATGAGGGAACTATTGATGTACAAATGAATAATTCTTTAAATCATATGTTAAATTTAAAATTGGGGATGATTTATCCTTTTGCAAGTGATTTTTTGGGTATTGAGAAAGAATGGATTGAATTAGTAAAAAGTGAGTTAGGTATGGAATCCACTTTTAAAAGGACTGAAAATTTAACGTATATGGTTGAATTAAATGCATTACTTTCGAAAGAATTAACTGAAATTATGAATTAATGATTAGGTAAAGCTAGCCGTTTACAGTAATCTATGATATTCTAATAAAGAATCCAAAATTTCACTTAGATTTAGTTGTATGAGCGTAGATTTAACCAGGTTATTTTAAGACGAGATAAAAAGTTTCAGTATTCTTTAAATAGGTATTTACAAAACTCTAAACAGTCTATATAATATTTTAAGGATTCTTCTTTATTTGATGATAATGTATTTTGTTATTAAATAAAGAAGTAGTATAATAAAAACAAAGAATCATCAGGGTTAGATTTTCTAAAACTGTTTTATTCTTACAAAAACACTAGGAGGCTCTTATTCATGGCAAAAGAACATTACGAACGAACAAAACCCCATGTTAATATTGGTACTATTGGACATGTCGATCATGGGAAGACAACTTTAACAGCTGCAATTAGTAAAGTATTATCAGACAACGGTTTCGGTGAAGCAGCAGATTTCGCTTCAATCGATGCTGCACCTGAAGAACGTGAACGTGGTATTACTATCAATACTGCCCATGTTGAATACGAAACAGCTGCACGTCATTACGCACATATCGATGCTCCAGGACATGCTGATTACGTTAAAAACATGATCACTGGTGCTGCACAAATGGATGGTGCTATCTTAGTTGTAGCCGCAACTGATGGCCCTATGCCTCAAACACGTGAACATATCTTACTTGCTCGCCAAGTTGGTGTTGATTACCTTATCGTGTTCTTAAACAAAACTGATTTGGTTGATGATGAAGAATTATTAGACCTTGTAGAAATGGAAGTTCGTGAATTATTAAGCGAATATGATTTCCCAGGCGATGATATTCCTGTTATCCGTGGTTCAGCTCTTAAAGCCCTTGAAGGCGATCCAGAAGCTGTAAAACAAGTTGAATTATTAATGGATACTGTTGATTCATACATCCCAACACCAGTTCGTCCTACAGACCAACCATTCTTAATGCCAGTTGAAGATGTATTTACAATTACTGGTCGTGGAACTGTTGCTTCAGGTCGTATCGATCGTGGTACAGTTAAAGTCGGAGACGATATTGAAATTGTTGGTTTACATGAAGATGTTCTTAAAACAACAGTTACAGGTATCGAAATGTTCCGTAAAACACTTGACGAAGGTGAAGCCGGCGATAACGTTGGTGCTTTACTCCGTGGTGTTGATCGCGAACAAATCGAACGTGGACAAGTTCTTGCACAACCTGGTTCAATCAAAACTCACAAATTATTCAAAGGCGAAGTTTATATCCTTTCTAAGGAAGAAGGTGGACGTCATACTCCATTCTTCTCAAACTACCGTCCTCAATTCTTCTTCCATACAACTGATGTTACTGGTGTTATTGAATTACCAGAAGGTGTAGAAATGGTTATGCCTGGTGATAACGTTACATTTACAGTATCATTAATCGCCCCAGTTGCTATTGAAAAAGGTCTTAAATTTACTGTTCGTGAAGGTGGCCGTACTGTTGGTGCCGGAGTCGTTTCAGAAATTGATGATTAATTTTTAATTAATTAAAAAAAGAAATTCGGAAAGCTTTTGCTTTTCGAATTTTTTTTTATAACCATTTACAATCTAGTAATGATACGGTAAAATAGACAAGTATATAAATAGTACGAATATAAAATTTTTGTTCTACCGGAGGGAAAACAATGTCAGCAAAATTTGAAAAAACAGGTAAAAACAATGGAGAAATAACATTCGAAATTGAAACTGATAAAATTAAAGAAGGATTGGAAAAAGCTTTCTTAAAAGTTAAGAAAGATTTAACTGTTCCTGGATTCCGTAAAGGAAAAGTTTCACGTCAAGTATTTAACAGAATGTATGGTGAAGAATCATTATACGAAGATGCTTTAAACATTCTATTGCCAGAAGCATACGAAAAGGCACTTGAAGAAGTTAAAGTATCACCCGTTGATCAACCTGATATTAACATTGATAGTTTAGAAAAAGATTCTACATGGGTCCTTAAAGCTAAAGTTACACTTCAACCAGAAGTTGAATTAGGTGACTATAAAGGATTAACTGTTCCTAAACAATCACGTCGAGTAACTAAAAAAGACGTAGAAGATAGTTTAGAAGCAAAACGTCAACAACAAGCTGAACTTGTACTTAAAGAAGACGAAGCAGCTATTTCTGGCGACACTGTTATCATTGATTTTGAAGGTAAAGTTGATGGCGTTGCATTTGATGGTGGAAAATCAGAAAATTATACTCTTGAATTAGGTTCAAATTCATTTATTCCTGGATTTGAAGACCAATTGGTAGGACATAAAGCTGGAGAGGATGTTGACGTAAAAGTTACATTCCCTGAAGATTACCAAGCTGAAGACTTACGTGGTAAAGAAGCAGTATTTGCTGTTAAAGTTCATGAAGTCAAAGGCAAAGAACTTCCAGAAATGGATGATGAATTTGCTAAAGATGTTGATGAAGAAGTTAATACGCTTGAAGAATTACAAGCAAAAACAAAAGATCAAATTAAAGAAACAAAAGAAGCTGCAGCTAAGGAAGCAATTCAAGATGCAGCAATTGAATTAGCAGTTGATAATGCTAAAGTTGATGAAATTCCTAATTCAATGATTGAAGAAGATGTTCATCGCCAAATGGATCAATACCTTGCAAATATGCAACAACAAGGAATTGACACAAAGATGTACTTCCAATTAACAGGAACAAGTGAAGACGATTTACACAAACAATTTGAAGAAGGCGCAGAACGTCGTGTTAAAACAAATCTTGTGTTAGAAGCTATCGTTGCCGCTGAAAAAATTGAACCTTCTGAAGAAGAAGTTTCATCTGAAATATCAAACTTAGCAGAACAATATGGTATGGAAGAAGAAGCAGTTCGTTCTGCTCTTTCAGACGATATGGTAAAACATGATATTGCTATCAAGAAAGTTGTTGACGAGTTAGCTGACTCAGCAGTTGAAGAAGCAAAAATGAAAAAATAAATAATTAATCGGATATTTTGATTAATCATTTTGAATGAATGAGATTGAAGCGAGTTTATTAGCTTCAATCTTTTTTGTTAAATACATTTGAACGTAAATATTCGCGAAATATTGCTTTATTTGGTACTATAGGTATGCATAAAGTAAAAGATGAGAAGAAAAATACGAGGTGGTAAAATGTTCGAAAATACTGAAGAAGGCGGACCCGTAAATTGTTCTTTTTGCGGTAAGTCACAAGATCAAGTAATGAAAATCGTTGCTGGACCTGGTGTTTATATTTGTAATGAATGTGTTGATTTATGTAAGGAAATTATCGACGAGGAATTCAGGGAACAAATGGATTCTGAACCATTACTTGTATTAAAACCACAAGCAATTATGAATAAATTGAATGATTATGTAATTGGGCAAGATCAATCTAAAAAAACGTTGTCAGTTGCGGTTTATAATCATTATAAACGAGTTAATCATATGCTTGAAGTTGACGAAGATAATGACGAAACAGAATTACAAAAAAGTAATATTTGTTTAGTTGGTCCTACGGGATCAGGTAAGACATATTTAGCACAAAGTTTAGCTAAAATTTTAAACGTACCATTTGCTATTGCAGATGCCACTACTTTAACTGAGGCTGGATATGTTGGTGAAGATGTTGAAAATATCCTTTTAAAATTATTGCAAAGTGCAGATTATGATGTTGCAAAAGCTGAAAAAGGAATTATCTACATTGATGAAATCGATAAAATTGCTAAGAAGAGTGAGAATGTTTCAATCACACGTGATGTATCAGGTGAGGGTGTTCAACAGGCACTTTTAAAGATTCTTGAAGGTACTATTGCAAGTGTTCCGCCTCAAGGTGGACGTAAACACCCACAACAAGAATTAATTCAAATAGATACTAAGAATATTTTATTTATTGTTGGTGGGGCATTTGCTGGAATTGAAACAATGGTCAAAAATCGATTAGGCGATAAAACGATTGGTTTCGGTGCTGAATCCAATTCTGAAACTATTGATGAACAAAATAGTGTTATGCAACAAATTATTCCAGAAGATTTATTAAAATTTGGATTAATTCCTGAATTTGTTGGTCGTTTACCAATTATGACAGCTTTAGAAGAATTAAAAGAAGAAGATTTAGTTCGAATTTTAACGGAACCTAAAAATGCATTGGTTAAACAATATACAAAACTTGTTGAATTAGATGGTGTGACGCTTGAATTCGAACCTGAGGCATTGTCACGAGTTGCCGAACTTGCTATTAAGCGAGATACTGGGGCACGAGGTTTGCGATCTATTATTGAAGAAACAATGCGTGATGTTATGTTTGATATTCCAAGCCAAGAAGACATCGAGCGCGTAATTATCACTAAAGCAACAGTTGATCAAACTGATGGTCCTGTAATAATTAAAGGGAGCAAGAAAGCAGCATCTTAAAGTCTTGTTAGAGTATAGTCATTTAAAGACTGTCAAATATAGTGAGTACACTCTAAAAAAAAGACATAGTAATGAATATAAATGTAGTATAATGAATTTAAGGTTAATAATTTTAATAAATAATAAAGGGTGGACGTCATGAATAAAACAATAAAAAAAGCGATTTTGTTCGGATTTTCTGGGGTATTGTTGGGTGGACTTGGGTTATTCAATAAGTCTGTTGAAGCTAAGGCTCCTGCAAATAATATTGGGTACAGTGTTCAAAGTATTCAATCTGATAAACAAGTTAAAGCTAGTTTGAAACAATCATACTTTGATTTGAAATTGGATGCTAAGGAAAAAGAAACGATTTCAGTTAAAATCTTTAATTCATCAGACAAAGCATTAAAAATTCGTAATGCTGTTTATACAGCATCTACAAATGATAATGGTCAGCTTGAATATGCAAAAGAATTAGCAAAAAAGAATATTGATAAATCAATGAAATATCCTTTAGCTTCACTTACTAAGTTAGATTCAGGTAGTGTCGTAACAGTTCCTGCTAAAGGAAGTAAAATCGTTAAGGCTACAATTACTATGCCAAAAGATAGTTTCAACGGTGTTTTGTTAGGTAGCTGGTATTTTGAAAAAGTTGATAATTCAACTAAAGAAACAAGTAATAAAAAAGGGATTTCAATTTCAAATGCATATTCATATGCAATTGGAATTAAAATTTTAGAGAAGAAGACGGTTGAACCAAATATGAATTTATTATCAGTTAAAGCTGGTATGAGAAACTATCGTAAAGGTGTATTCCCTGTATTCCAAAACGATAAAGCCGTAATTATTCCTAAATTAACAATTAAATCTGAAATTATGAAAAAGGGTTCAACAGATGTTTTAGAAAATACAACATTAAAGAACCTATCAATGGCTCCTAATTCAAATTTCAAATTCCCAATGCTTTATGACAAGGGTCAATTAGAAGCTGGAGACTACACATTAAAGGCTGTAGCAACAAGTGGTAAAAACACTTGGAAATTCAATAAAAACTTCACAATTACAAATGATGATGCAAGTAAGTACAACAAAGATGCTATTGGAGATCCACAAAAAGCAACAAATCCGCTATGGTATGTTGCTTTAGGTCTTGGTCTCGCAATCCTAGTGATACTAATCTTTTTCCTTATTAAAAGATATGTTGATAAGAAAAAAGCTGATAAGTAAGTATTTAATATTATTATTTATTTTATTTTTCAGTATGCTCGTGACACTTAAAAGTGTGTCTGCAGACATAACGTATGGGTACAGTACGTTACCTAATACGGTTAACAAATATGTTAAGAAAAATAATTCAGAATTTGCAATTTATTCTGATAGTAATAATAGAGAATCACCTTATTTGCAAATAATCGCAACTGATGGATTGACACCATCATGGCAATTGAAAGGTAGGCTACAATATAAGTCAAACGATATTGTACATGTTGACTTATTTCGGCCAAAGTTACAGTCTGGATTAAAGAATATGCCAAGAACTTATGGTGATCTAATTTCTGGAGATTCAACTAATATAACAGCAAATGCTAAAGATAGTAGTGGGGAATATTTATTTTATTGGCCCAATACTTTAATTCAGATTTTGACAACGCATGTGGTAACATATTCGGAAGTACAAATAATTTGGATTATCCAAACGGCAGCAACAAAATAAAAGCTTTACAACATCGAATTATTTAATTCATGTTGTAAAGCTTTTTGATTCAGATTAAGTTACATTAACACATTTTTATATGGTAAAATGGTTTGAGTATTGAAAGGAAGGTGTTTAATATGGATGTTCATAATGTTGAACTTGTTATGAGTGCCGTTGCACCAGCACAGTATCCAACAGATGGTATTCCTGAGATTGCACTGTCAGGACGTTCTAATGTTGGAAAATCATCATTAATAAATACGTTAATAAATCGTAAAAGTTATGCGAGAACTTCTAGTCAGCCTGGAAAAACGCAAACATTGAACTTTTATAACGTGGAACAAAAATTATTTTTCGTAGATGTTCCAGGATATGGATATGCAAAAGTGTCAAAAACAGAACGTGCAAAGTGGGGACAAATGATTGAAACCTATTTAGCAGAACGTACTTCTTTAAGAGGGGTCATTTCATTAGTTGATGCTCGACATGAGCCAACAAAATTAGATGTTCAAATGGTTGATTTTCTTCACTATTACGATATTCCTGTATTGGTTGTTGCGACAAAGAGCGACAAAATTTCTCGTGGTAAGTGGAATCAACATGAGAGTATCATAAGACGTTCATTGTCTTTGACACCTGAAGATGATTTTGTTTTATTTTCGGCTCAAGACAAATCTGGAAAAGAAGAGATTTGGCAATGGATTGAAAGTCATACAGAACTAGGAGAAAAAAATGGAATTTAATGAATATCAAGAAGCAGCAAATCGCACATTATATGGAACTGAACAAGTTTTAACAAATTGTGCATTAGGTGTTGCGGCTGAAGGTGGACAATTAGTTGATTTAATTAAAGATTATACTTTTAAAGGTCGAGAATTAGATAAAGTGAAATTAACTAAAGAAATGGGAGATGTACTTTGGTATTTATCCCAAATTGCTGAATGGGCCGATATTGAATTTGATGATGTTGCAAGAGATAATATTTTAAAATTAAATAAACGTTACCCAGATGGATTTAAAAAATAAAAAAATTCAGATAAGTTTATAACTTATCTGAATTTTTTTATTTTTTAGGTTTCGATTCTTTAACATCAGAACTAGGCTTCTCTTCCGTTTCTGAAGACTTAAGTTCAACTTTAGCAGGATCTTTAGGGTCAAGTGCAAATTTATCAAATAAACTTTCCAAGTTATCTTGGCGTTGGATTTTTAAGCTCATAATTGTAGCCTCCTTATGTAAATATAGAATAACAGTTTATTAAAATGAATACAAGACAACTGATTAATGCATAAAAAGCGCTTTAAATAACTTTTATATGTATAAAGTCATTTATTATATGTATTTAATTGCATAAAAAATCTTTGTAGCATATAATCGATTTATTCACTAATAAGAGAAATTAAAAAAGAGGAGTAAATTGATGCAAATAAATAAAAAATGGTTTATAGGTATATTAATCGCATTTTTCATGATGTTAGTTGGTAGTAATCAAGTAAGTGCTGCAACTGGTAACTCTTTACAGAATGTTAAGGATAAGGGAACGTTAGTACTTGGAACAAGTCCAGATTATCCACCCTATGAATTTCAAACAACAGTTAATGGCGATGATAAAATCGTTGGATTTGATATTTCAATTGCACAAAAAATTGCTAAAGACATTGGAGTTAAGTTAGTAATTAAGAAAATGGATTTTGACTCATTACTTGTTGGCTTAGAAACTAATAAAATTGATATGGTTATTTCAGGTATGAATCCGTCGGATGATCGTAAAAAAAGTATTGATTTTTCAGATGTTTATTACAATGGAAAACAAATGATGTTGGTTAATAAGACTGATGAAGATAAATATAAGACTTTAAATGATTTTTCTGGGCTATCAGTTGGGGCTCAAACTGGATCGCTTCAATATACAATGAGTAAAGAACAAATAAAAAATGTGAATATTAAAGGGTTGGCTAAAGTAACCGATTTAATTTTAGCGCTTAAAAGTGGTAAGGTAGCGGGTGTTGCCATGGAAGAACCAACTGCTAAAGCATACGCACAAAATGATAGTTCATTAGCAGTTGTTAATCCTGGATTTATCTCAGCGCCTGATGCAAGGGGAGCTGCAGCCGGATTTGCAAAGAATTCCGATACTTTGGTGGCAGCTGTAAATAAGTCTATTAAAGAAATTAAAAAGAAAAATTTAATAAATACGACATATTTACCTGAGGCTAGTAATTATTTAACAAAAAATACATCGGATAACACAATGATTCACTATTGGAAATATTTTGCCAAAGGAATTGGTTATACTTTATTAATAACGGCGGTTTCAGTTATTGTTGGTGTTATATTAGGAACGTTGCTAGCACTCATGCGTTTGGGCAAAAATAAAGTGATTAAAGTAATTGCAGTATCCTACATTGAATTTGTTCGTGGAACGCCTCTAATGATTCAAGTGATGTTTGTGTACTTCGGTATTGGAATGTTAGTAAATATTCCAGCGCTAATTGCAGGTATTATTGCTGTATCGCTTAATTCAGGCGCATATATAGCTGAAGTAATACGATCGGGAATCTCTTCTGTTGATGATGGACAAATGGAAGCAGCAAGAAGTTTGGGGCTTTCACAGAAAGAGACGTATCAGTCTGTTATTATTCCACAAGCACTAAAAAATATTTGGCCAGCTCTGGGAAATGAATTTATAACATTAATAAAAGAAAGTTCAATTGTTTCTATTATTGGTGTGACTGATTTAATTTATCAGATGAAAATGGTTCAATCAGCTACTTATAAAGGTATTGCGCCTATCTTTGTTGCAATGTTAATTTACTTTGTTTTAACATTTAGCTTATCTAAATTATTAAATTACTTTGAAGGGAAGATGAAGCATGTCTAAAATTATTGAAGTTAATAAATTAAGAAAATCCTTTGGAAAAAATGATGTTTTAAAAGATATTTCTGAATCAGTTGATAAAGGACAGGTTATCTGTGTGATTGGACCATCAGGATCTGGTAAAAGTACCTTTTTACGTTGTCTGAATCTACTTGAAGTTCCTACATCAGGGGATATTTTATTCGAAGGTGAAAATTTAACAAGTTTAAATGAAAAAGACTTAAATCAATTGAGAGAAAAAATGGGGATGGTTTTTCAAGGTTTTAATTTGTTTCCAAATATGAATGTAATTGAGAATATAAAATTGGCTCCCATGAAAGTTAAAAATATATCAGATAAAGAGTCAGCTGATATAGCTACCAATTTATTAGAAAAAGTTGGATTAGCAGATAAGGCACTACAATATCCAGATAGTTTATCTGGTGGTCAAAAGCAACGAGTTGCGATTGCCAGAGCATTAGCCATGGATCCAGAAGTACTCTTATTCGATGAGCCAACTTCAGCATTAGATCCTGAAATGGTCGGAGAAGTACTTAAAGTTATGAAAACGTTGGCTAGTGACGGAATGACGATGGTAGTTGTGACACATGAAATGGGTTTTGCTAGAGAAGTAGCAGATCAAATTTGGTTCATGGATCAAGGATATATTCAAGAAAAAGGACGTCCAGAAGATGTTTTTGATCATCCGACGTCAGAACGTGCGCAAGATTTTTTATCAAAGATATTGTAAAAAAATAGATTTCAGATAGACTCCCGTCTATTTGGAATCTATTTTCTTTATTCAAACGCTTGTTCGGGGTATAATTAAAGCATATATTAACGTAAAGAAGGTGCCTCGATTGGCTTCAGAGCATATCGAAAATAAATTAGCATTATTACCAGCATTACCAGGATGCTATATCATGAAAAATTTAAATAGTCAGATTATTTATGTTGGGAAAGCAAAAAATTTAAAAAATCGGGTGCGTTCTTACTTCAAAAGTGCGCATGATGGAAAAACAGCTAAATTGGTTTCTCAAATTGTTGATTTTGAAACAATTATTACATCCACTGATAAAGAAGCATTTCTGTTGGAAATTACTTTAATTCAAAAACATCAGCCGTATTATAATATAAAATTAAAGAAAGGTACTGGATATCCATATATTAAAATTACAAATGAAAAAGACCCAATGATGCAAATCGTTAGTCAGGTTAATAAGGACGGTGGATTTTATTTTGGTCCTTATCCAAATGTTTATGCAGCTCAGGAAACATTGCAGTTTTTACAAAAAGTTTATCCTTTAAGAAGATGCAATGGATTTCAGAAGCGACCATGTTTGTATTATCATATGGGGCAATGTTTAGGCTCTTGTTTTAAAGAAGTTCCGCATGAAAAATATGAGGCTCAAATAAAAAAAATCAAATCATTTTTAAATGGTAATGTGATTGTAGCAAAACAAAAACTAAAAAAAGAAATGAGTAAGGCAGCGGATGAAATGTTATTTGAACGTGCCGCTGAATTACGTGATCAAATTCATTTTATTGAAGTTACTGTTGAAAAACAAAAAATCATTTCAAATGATAATACACCTAGAGATTTGTTTAATTTCTATCTGGATAAAGGTTGGTTGTCAATTCAAGTTTTCTTTATTAGGCAAGCACGATTAATGAAGCGAGAAAAAAGACTTTTTCCAATTGTAACAACGGCTGAAGAAGAAATGGCAACTTTTATCCTTCAGTTTTATAATCGAAAAAATAATGTGTTACCAAAAGAAATATTAGTTCCAGCAGGAATTGATACAGATATCTTATCTGATATCTTACAAGTACCAATTCGGACACCACAACGTGGGCAAAAAAGTGAACTTTTAAAATTAGCTAAAAAAAATGCTCGCTTAGTTCTTGAAGAAAAATTCAGATTACTAGAATTAGATGGGCGCAAAACAACTGGTGCCATGAAAGAAATTACAGACGCTATGGGGATTCCAGAAGGTCATCGAATAGAATCTTTTGATCACTCACATATACAAGGGACTGATCTGGTATCAGCCATGGTTAGTTTTATTGATGGTAAACCTGAGAAGAGCGAATATCGCAAATATAAGTTGAATACAGTTGATCATGCGGATGAAGCAGCAAGTACACGTGAAGTTGTTCGCCGACGTTATACACGTCTTTTGAAGGAAGGTAAGCCTATGCCAGATTTAATTTTAATGGATGGTGCTGAAATACAAATAGAAGCTGCAAAAGACGTTTTAAGTAATGAATTAGATTTAATGATTCCAGTAGCGGGGATGGTTAAAAATAACAAGCATAAAACATCTGATTTAATGTTTGGTGATGCTGATCAAAGACTATCATTGGATCCAAAGAGTGAAGGGTTTTACCTTTTACAAAGGATTCAAGATGAAGTCCATCGATTTGCCATTACCTTTCATCGTCAAGTTCATTCAAAGAACTCACTTAGTTCTCGTTTAGATTCTATCCAGGGTGTTGGGCCAAAAACCAAAACGAAATTGTTAAAAGAATTTGGGTCGATGAAACATATTAAAGACGCTTCAATGGAAGAGTTACAAGGATTAGGTATTTCAAAGACAGTCGCACAAACAATAAAATTATCATTATAAATTTACAAAAGGAGTCCTTAATGACAGAGATTTATGTCATTAAGGACTCCTTTTTATTTTAAAATAAAGAAGAGCTATCAGGTATTATCCTGATAGCTCTTCAAAGTTAAACGAATTATTTCTTATTTTCTTTTGCAACTGGACGCCAGATACCGAGGATAATCCCTGCAACTGCAGCACCAATTAAAACAGAAAGTAAGTAGAACGTTTTATTTGTAGCTAAGGCAATTACCCAAAGACCACCATGAGGTGCAGGAACAGAGACGTTCCAGAATTGACTTAAACCACCACCGATTGCAGCACCAATTACACTTGATGTAATGACGTGTAATGGATCTGCTGCTGCGTAAGGAATAGCACCTTCAGTAATAAATGAAATACCAAGAATGTAGTTTGACAAACCGGCTTTTCTTTCATCTTCAGAAAATTTATTTTTCCAGAATGTTGATGCAATAGCTATTGCAAGTGGAGGAATCATACCACCAACCATAACAGCAGCCATCATTTTACCATCACCAGTAGAAGTGAAGACACCAATTGAGAATGTATAAGCTGCTTTGTTAAATGGACCACCCATATCGATAGCCATCATAGCAGCAAGAATTGTACCGATTAAGACGGCATTGGCTGTTCCCATATGAGTTAAGAAATCTGACAAGACATGATTAATTTGTGCGAAGATAGGATTAACCATAAAGAACATAATCGCGCCGACAATTAATAAGGATAAAATAGGGTAGATTAGGATAGGTTTCATCCCATCTAGTGATTTTGGTAAGTTTTTAAAGAGTTTTTTAAGACCGACAATAACATAACCGGCAATAAAACCAGCTGCTAAACCACCTAAGAAACCAGAAACAGATTCAGTTTTAATAACATTTGCGGCAGCAAAGTTAGCCATGTAACCACCAACAATACCAGGCATAAGGGCAGGACGATCACCAATACTCATAGCAATAAAACCGGCTAAGATAGGTACTAAGAAAGCAAATGCATAATTACCAATTCCATTTAAGAAGATAAAAGTTTGTGAACTTGAGCCACCGGGAACGTATTGTTCAACGATGAATGAGAGTGCCATTAAGATACCGCCACCAACAACAAATGGTAACATGTGTGATACACCGTTCATTAAGTTCTTATAAATTTCATTCCAAACACTACCAGAGGTTTCTTCATCATTTTCAGCAGCGTCGGTTCCTTTAGCATGATAAATAGGTGCTTTTCCGTTTACTGCGGCAGTAATCAATTCTTCGGCTTTTTTAATACCATCGGTAACAGGACGGTTAATTAAAGGTTTGCCATCGAAACGATCCATAGCAACTTTTTTATCAGCGGCGACAATGACACCAGACGCACGTTTAATTTCTTCGTCAGTTAAACGATGCTTAATACCTTCTGAGCCATTTGTTTCAACTTTAATGTCAACGCCCATCTCTTCAGCTTGTTTGATGAGGGCAGCTTCAGCCATATAAGTATGAGCGATACCAGTAGGGCAGGCTGTTACAGCGACCACGTATGGATTACCTGATGGTTTAACATCAGTGTTTTTAGCAGCAAGTTGTGCAGCAGCTTCTTTTGCTTCTTTTTCATTTTCAGCGGCAGTGAAGGCAGCTTGAACCTCATCTGGAGTTGTGACTGTTTTTAATTTATCAACTAAATCGGGATTAATTAATAGACTTGATAAAGCAGCTAATGCTTGTAAATGGGCATCGTTTGCACCTTCAGGAGCAGCAATCATGAAAAATAAAAATGTAGGTTGACCATCAAGTGAATCATAGTCAAGTCCTGCTTTACTTTTAGCAAATAGGACAGTAGCACGTTTAACAGCTTTATTTTTTGCATGTGGCATGGCAATACCTTCACCGATACCAGTAGTTGATTGTGCTTCACGTTTTAGAATGTCTTGTTTGTAAAGTTCCTCATCATCAATCACGCCAGCCTCAAAGTATTTATGTACCATTTCATCAATTGCTTCGGCTTTTGTTGTTGCTTGAAGATCCATAATCATGACATCTTTAAGTAATAATTCATTTAAGTCCATAGTGTAAAACTCCTTTTATAATAGTTAGATTTTCTTAATATCAATTTGTGGTAAAATTTCGTTAATTTTTTCAATAGTTGCAATATCTTCAGAAAATGCAGTTGCGGAGCCACAAGCTAGTCCATATTTAAAACTTTCAATAGGATCATTAGTTTTTGCAAAGGTACCTGTAAAACCAGCAATCATTGAATCGCCAGCACCAACTGAATTAATAACAGTCCCTTTAGGCGCATTACTTTGGTAAACAGCATCTTTAGTAATCAATAGGCCGCCATCGCCAGCCATTGAAATTAAAACATGTTGTGCACCTAATTCTAATAATTTTTGACCATATTTCACAATATCGTTGATACCGTTTAAAGTAACATTGAATAATTCGGCTAATTCATGGTGATTTGGTTTCACGACGAGAGGTTTTTCACTAATTGTTTTCAATAGTGCTTCACCAGTTGTATCAATAACAAATTGTGCGCCTTTAGAACGAATTACTTTAATTAATTCATAATAAAAATCTTGAGATAGGTTAGGAACTAAACTACCAGCTAAAATGACAGTATCATCAGACGTCAATGTTTCAAATTGCTCATTGAATAGTTTAAGTTCATCATCTGATATTAGAGGACCCTTACCATTTATTTCGGTTTCTTGGTCAGCTTTTATTTTAATATTAATTCTAGAATCAGCTTTTATTTTTGTAAATTGAGTATCTAGGTGATTAGCTATCATAGCTGACTTAATAAATTCACCTGTGAATCCACCAATAAAACCAAGTGCTTTATTAGGTTGATTCAATTCATTTAAAATTCGGGAAACGTTTATACCTTTACCACCTGGTAATTTTGTATCATAATCCATCCGATTAACTTCGCCAAGCGTTAACTTATCTAGTTGAACGATGTAATCAATAGAAGGATTTAAAGTTACTGTGTAAATCATTGTTGTACCTCCAAAATTTTTGTTTGTGTTTTATAATTTTCAGAATCAGTTACCGGCAATTTATCAGTGATAATTGTAGCCTGATTAAGATCTGCAACTTTAATGAATGAAACTTGGTTAAATTTTGATTTGTCGGCTAAAACATAAGTTTGTCGACTTTGATGAATTGCGGCCAGTTTAACTGCGGCTTCTTCAGGATCTGGTGTGCTAAATCCAAATTTATTGTTAATTGAATTAATACCGAGAAAGACTAAATCAAATTGAAGGTTCTTGATTGATTTAATACTATCAGCTCCCACAATAGCCTTTGTATTAGCTTTAACTTGACCACCGATGACGATTGTTCTAATATCATTTTCAGAAAGAGAAAGTGCATGATTAACACCGTTTGTAACAACAGTTAGATTGTTAACTAACTTAAGATAGGGAATCATTGCGAAAGTTGTACTACCAGCATCAAGAAAAATCACATTATTAGGTTTGATTAAATTTGCAGCAGCTTTAGCAACTGCTATTTTATTTGGCGTATTTAATGAAAATTTTTCTTCTAAATTTGCTTCAACTTTTAATGATTGGATGCTTTGTGCACCACCATGAACTCTTACTAATTCACCATCAGTTTCAAGCTGCTGTAAATCGCGTCGAACAGTTGATTCTGAGACATTTAATTTATGACAAATATCTTGTAACTTAATATAACCATGTTTGTCAATTTCAGAAATAATATATTGGCACCTTTCAATTGTAAGCACTTTCTCAACTCCTTATAAATAAAATACCACCAAAAACATTCAAAATCAACCAAAAACATTCAAAAATACCAAAAAAATTTGAAATATGAGAAATTGGCTTGAATTTTTAAAAGAGTTAAGTAAATACATAGACAAATGACTTTTTCTTCTTTAAAATAGTAAGTTAGTAGTCAACGGAAAGAATAGGTGATCGTATGTTTATAGATCAAGTTACAATTGAAATAAAAGCAGGTAAAGGTGGCGACGGGATGGTAGCGTTCCGTCGAGAAAAATATGTACCTAATGGTGGACCAGCCGGTGGTGATGGTGGCCGTGGTGGTAGTATTGTATTTGAAGTAGATGAAGGATTAAGAACTTTAATGGATTTTAGATACAGTAAACATTTTAGAGCTGAATCTGGTGAAAAAGGAATGATTAAAGGGATGCACGGACATGGTGCACCTGATAAAAGAGTTCAAGTACCAGAAGGAACAACAATTAAAGATGCTGAAACAGGAGCAGTAATCGCTGATCTCGTTCATAAAGGAGATTATGCTGTTGTTGCCAAGGGTGGTCGAGGTGGTCGTGGCAATATTAGATTTGCTAGTCCTAAAAATCCAGCTCCAGAAATTTCTGAAAATGGTGAACCTGGAGTAGAACGTAAAATTCAACTTGAATTAAAAGTTTTAGCTGATGTTGGGTTAGTTGGATTTCCATCTGTCGGTAAGTCAACGCTTCTTTCAGTTGTGACAAGTGCCAAACCTAAAATTGCAGATTATCATTTTACAACGTTATCACCTAATTTAGGGATGGTTCGTTTAGATGATAACCGTGATTTTGTTATTGCTGATTTACCCGGATTGATTGAAGGGGCTTCAGTTGGCGTTGGATTAGGAATTCAATTTTTACGTCATATTGAGCGGACACGTGTTATTCTTCATTTAGTTGATATGAATCCTGAAGAAGGTCGTGATCCGTTTGACGACTATCTTAAGATTAATAAAGAATTAAAAAATTATGACCCTGAATTACTTGAACGTCCGCAATTAATTGTGGCAAGTAAGATGGATATGCCAGGGGCTGCAGAACAGTTAGAAGCATTTAAAAAACAATTGGCAGAAGATTCTACAGTGGAAGAAACACCTCGTGTATTTTCTACTTCTTCTATTACTCGTGAGGGACTACAAACCTTAATGAATGTAGCTGGTGATTTATTGGAAGAAACACCAATGTTCCCAGCACTAAACTTGAAAGAACAAGAAGCACAACAAAAAATCTATGATTTCGAAAAAGAACAAGAAAAATCTGCACCTGATTTTGTTATTAATAGGGATGAAGATTTAACTTGGGTTCTTTCTGGAGAAAAATTAGAACGTCTATACCAAATGACAAATATGGACCGAGACGAAAGTTTGATGCGTTTTGCACGTCAACTTCGTGGTATGGGTGTCGATGATGCTTTACGTGAACGTGGTGCTAAAAGTGGGGATATAGTGAGAATTGATAAATTCTCATTTGAGTTCGTTGAATAATTCGGAATATTAATAATTTACGGTTACGCTATCAGCAAATAAAAGGGTAATTTATATAAGATAAGAGGAGAACGGAACAAGATGGATAAGAAAAAAAGATTAAAAAAAGCCAGATATATTACTGGCTTTGATGGCGTGAGGACATTGGCTGTTATTGGGGTTATCCTTTATCACCTCGTGCCATCTAGTCTACAAGGTGGATACTTAGGTGTACCGATATTTTTTGTTGTATCGGGTTACTTGATTACTGATTTACTTAATCAGGAATGGGAACAAAATAAAAAAATTGATGTTCTAGGCTTTTATATTCGACGGGTTCGACGACTTTATCCAGCGTTATTGACGATGTTGATTGCAACTATTGCCTATATAACACTATTTCAAAGAGAGTTATTGAAAAATATTCAAGAAATTTTCGCATCAAATTTGTTATATGTTTATAATTGGTTTCAAGTTTTGCACAAAGAATCATATTTTGATCATTTCGGGACGCCATCACCATTTACGCATCTTTGGTCGCTATCAATTGAAGGTCAGTACTATTTTTTCTGGCCTATTATAGTGGCGTTGCTAATTGTGTTTTTAAAACGAAAAGAACGGATTTTTAATCTTATCTTTATCTTAGCTTTTATTTCCGCATTAGCGATGGCCTTCTTGTATAAAGCAGGATCTGATCCAAGTCGTGTCTATTATGGAACGGATACAAGAATGTTTTCAATTTTATTGGGGTCAGCACTTTCATTTATTTGGCCAAGCAGTTCTTTAAAAAAGGAAATTTCAAAAAAAGGCCGATTTGTTTTAGATGCGTTAGGTATAGTATCGCTCATAACAATTATTAGTTTGTTTTTGACTATGTCAGATCAAAGTTCGCTTGTTTATCGTGGAGGGATGTTTTTCTTTTCAGTTTTAGTTATGATTTTTGTAGCTACAATTGCACATCCTGGAGCGGATATGAACAAAATTATGACAAATCCTGTTTTTACTTGGGTTGGTAAGAGAAGTTATGGCATTTACCTATATCAATTTCCAATAATGGTATTCTATGAGTCAAAGATTCAGAGTATAGGTGATCATCCATGGCTAAACGCGCTAATTGAAATATCTATCATTTTATTAGTGAGTGATTTGTCATATCGATTCTTAGAAAGACCTCTACAAAGATTTAATTATAAACAAACATTTACATTTATTAAAGAAACCTTTACAAAGGATATTAAAAAAACTCGTCAAAAATTTTCTATTATTGTGGGTGCATTAATAATTGGTATAGCGTTGTTTGGAATAATTAACGGACCAAGTCTTTCAATTACTGGAGTGAATGCTTTACAGAATACTATTAGTGAGAATGCTAAAGTAGCTGATAAAAAGAATGCTGACGCATTAAAAAAACCGAGCTCGTCTAGTTCTAAGAAAAAACAATCAAGTAGCAAAAGTGCTTCTAAAACTAGTTCTTCAAAAGTAGTTGCTGAAAAACAAAGCCCAACATCATTAACAAAGGCTGAGACAAAAAAAGCCTCAAGCGTATATGCAACGGCAATTGGTGATTCTGTATTGGCAGATGGAGAAAACATATTACAAGATGATTTCCCACATATGTATGTTGATGCAAAAGTCGGTCGTCAGGTATATACAGCTGCTGATGATATTAGGTTGTTGGCTAAGCAAGGTAAACTTCAAGATAACGTTGTTATTGGTTTAGGGACAAATAGTCCATTTACAACCGATCAGTTTGACGATATTATGAGTGCAGTTGGTTCGGGGAAACAAGTTTACTGGATTAATGTACATGTCCCAACAAGGCGTTGGGAAGGTACCGTTAATAGCATGTTGGAGACACAAAAGAAAAAATATTCAAATTTGCATATAATTGATTGGTATTCATATAGTAAGGATCATACAGAGTGGTTTTATGATGATAATGTTCATCCAGATCCCGATGGTTCAAAGTATTATGCAACGTATATTGCAAGACAATTAATTAAAAATATGTAAAATACTTAAGAAGCCCTACAAACTATGGTTTGTAGGGCTTCTTATTTTTGGGTCTGCGTCAAATAGTGTTGGTGAGACGATAAACGTCTAATTTAATTAAGGGAAATCCAAAAGGATTTCCTTTTTTTAGTTATGAATTAATAAAATTCTTTCAAATAGATGATGCCAGTTTCTGAAACCGTAACAGCTACGTTTAAGTGTTTTAATTTTTCGGTTAAGTCCCTCTATAGGGCCATTTGAATATGGTGAAGATAAACTATTTTTAATATAATGCTGATTCTTTTTAAAAGTGGTTATTACAGTATCCATTTCACTGTTATTAGGTTGATAGTCTTCTAATAACTGAGTTAAATTAGAAGTGTCGGCTTTATTGATAGCTAATAAAATATCTTGATATGTTTCATAGACTTTTTTGAAGTTAGAACTTTGTTCTAATCCTAAATCAACAACATTCTGTTGCGTCATATATTCTTTCGTACTAAAAAAATAAACAGATTTTGAACTTTCTAGTTCTGTTTCTTGTTTGTGAAAAAGGCGCCACTGAGTTTTTAAAGCTTTGTAATAATCCCTTTATGGTTGTCAGATGAAATAATATAATTTCATCCGATAATCATGGAGGGATTTTTGTATGTCC